>CADCQD010000134.1 GCA_902803485.1 uncultured Eubacteriales bacterium
CCCTCGCGATGGGAGAAGCGGTCCCGGTGAGCGGGGAAGAAGAATAGGTACCGCCTGCGAATACCGCCCGAAGAGGCGGGATAAAGGAGACAAGGATGAAGGTAGTTATCCTGGCCGGAGGCCTGGGCACGAGGATCAGTGAAGAAAGCCATCTGAAGCCGAAGCCGATGATCGAGATCGGCGGGAAGCCGATCCTCTGGCATATCATGAAGATCTATGCATCCTACGGCTATAACGAGTTTATTATCTGCGCGGGATACCGCCAGGACGTCATCAAGGAATACTTCGCGAATTACTATACATATAATTCGGACGTGACGTTCGATCTATCGAACAACAGCCTGGAAGTCCATTCGTCCCATACGGACAACTGGAAGGTCACGGTGGTGGACACGGGGCTTCTGACCATGACCGGCGGCAGAGTCCGGCGGATCGAAAGGTATACCGGCGGAGAACGGTTTTTCCTGACGTACGGAGACGCGGTGGCGGATATCGATCTGGACGCGCTTCTCGAACATCATAAAAAGAGCGGAAAGATCCTGACGATCACCGCCGCGAATATCGCGCAGATGAAAGGCGTATTGAATCTTGCCGAGGACGGCACGGTCGAATCCTTCCGGGAAAAGGAAGACGAAGATTCCATGCTGATCAACGGCGGATTTATGGTCGCCGAACCGGAGATCTTCCGGTATCTTGCGGATGATGCCACGGTATTTGAAAAAGCGCCGATGCAGACGCTGGCGTCGGAAGGCCAGATGACGGCCTATCTCCATGAGGGCTTCTGGCAGTGCATGGATACGCAGCGTGAAATGAAGAAGCTGGAAGAGCTGTGGAGCGGCGGCAAGGCGCCGTGGAAGATCTGGGAGCAGGGATGACGCGCGCGGAAGAAGTAGAACTGAGCATCCGGAAGAAATTTCATAAGCAGCTGTTCAGCGCCTTCGCGAAGGCGATCAATGAATACGAGCTTCTTTCTCCGGGTGACCGGGTGGCGGTGTGTATCTCGGGCGGCAAGGATTCCATGCTGGCCGCCAAGCTTTTCCAGGAGCTGAAACGGCATAACAAATTTGAATTTGAACTGGAATTTATCTGTATGGATCCCGGCTACCGCAGGGAGAACCGCGAACTGATCGAAAGCAACGCGGAGCTTCTGGGGATCCCGATCCGGATCTTTGACAGTCCGATCTTTGAAACGGTAACCGATATCGAGCAATCGCCCTGTTATCTGTGCGCGCGCATGAGACGGGGCTATTTGTACCGGCAGGCGGAGGACCTCGACTGCAACAAGATCGCCCTTGGCCATCATTATGACGACGTGATCGAAACGATCCTGATGGGGATGCTGTACGGCGGGCAGATCCAGACGATGATGCCGAAGCTGCACAGCACGAATTTCCCGGGAATGGAGCTGATCCGCCCCATGTATCTGATCCGGGAAAAAGATATCCTGCACTGGCGGGACTATAACGGGCTCCGGTTCCTGCGCTGCGCCTGCAGGTTTACGGAAGCCGCGGAAGAGGGGCGGATCATTAATGAAAACGCAAATTCGGGCGAATTGTCCAAGCGTCTGGAGGTCAAGAAGCTGATCGCCAGGCTGAAGGAAACCAACCCTTATGTCGAGAGCAATATTTTCAGAAGTGTGGAAAACGTCAATCTGTCTACCATTATTCAATGGAAACAGAACGGCGTGGCGCACCGTTTTACCGAATGGTATGACGGACCGAATGAGGAGGGAATGTGAATGAAAAAGCGTTTATTGAGTGTAATGGCCATCCTGCTCCTTCTGATCGGGCTGATCCCGGTCGGAACGGCAGCGGAAGGCCTGACACCCATTACAGAGATCACGGTGTCCGGTGTCAGACGGCCTGTGGTCACGGCTGGTAAGCCGGTGGAGTTCAGCCCGGGCTCGATGACAGTCCTCGGCGGCGTACCCGCATATGTAACCGGAGCGGTGATCGTGGTGAGCAGCGATGACGGCGACAAAGATCCATATGAGGCCGCGGGGGATACCACGGCGGAGGCCGGGTACTATTACGGCGCTGAAGTCACACTGGGCGCGGGAGAAGGCTATTATTTTGATTCGAATACGTCGCTGGCGCTTTTTGAAGACGCAGACGATGAGGATTCGGGAGTCAGCTATTCGAATCTCTCTGTTTCAGAACAGACGCTGAGCTTCCTGCTGAAGTTCGGCCAGGCCGGGGATCCGGAAGACCCGGAGGAGCCGGAGGAACCGGAAGAGCCGGTCGTTCATGACGTCGGCCGGATCGATATCAGCATTCCGGAAGCTGAATACGGACAGCCCGCGGTGAAGCCCGAGGATTATACGATATACGGAAATGACGGCCAGCCTGTCTATATGGTGGTCTTCTCTTCCAACTGGGAGGGAAATCTGGATGGCGAAGGCAGGTTCAAAGCAGGGGAGACGTACAACATTCCCTTCTCTGTCGCGGCGCTGGCCGGATACATCCTGGGTCCGGAAACGGAGATCTATGTGAACGGGAAGTGCCTGTTCGCGAAAAGCGGAGATCATTATTTCAGTTCGGTGCCGCTTTCCTACCAGTCCACGACGGAAGGCCTGCCCAACAGTTATCCGATCACGCTGATTCCGCCGGAGAACGCGTCGTTGGCCAGCCTGAACGCGAACTACCAGGTGATCACGGAATCCGTGGCGGGCGCCATGATCCTGATCAAGGCCGTTCCGCAGGAGAAACATCAGATCGCGTCAGCCTACGCCTATCTGAAGAACGATAACCAGCAGACCGTTCCGGTCGAGGAGGCCAACCGGGAAGAAGACGGTACGACATACTTCAAATTTACCATGCCGGAAGGCGGCGTGACGGTGGGCGTCACGGTGACCGGGCTTCCGAAGGCTGAAACTCCGGAGGCGGTACTGGTGATCACAGGACCGGCGTCTGCGGCGCTGACAAACGTCGATACCTCCATGAAATGGAGCCAGGACGGCGTGAATTATACGATGGTAACACAGAGCCCCCAGGAGATCCCGAATGTACAGCCCGGCGTGATCTATGTGATCCGCTGCGGCGATTATGTGAATACTTCGGATTCGGACCGGCAGGTGCTGGAGGTCCGGAAGGCCGCAGCGCCCATGGGCCTGACGGCAGTGAATTGTACCACGGAAGAGAACAACGACGGTAAGATCACCGGCGTGGATCCCGCGCTGGAGTGGCGCGTGTCAGGCGAGGGAGAGTTCAGCCCGGCAGGCGCTGAAGAACTGACGGACCTGGTTCCCGGAGATTACGAATTCCGGTATCCTTTTGACGGGGAAAGACTGGCGTCTGACAGCGTGACCGTCAGAGTCGGCGCGTATGAGCCGGAAGAGCCGGAAGACCCGGAAGATCCGGAGGAACCTTCGTTCAGCATTACCATCAGCGGCGGCGCCGCGTATATCGACAATGTAAAAGTGAATACCGCGAAGGAAGGCGAGACGATCACGATCCGCGCGGAGGCAGAGGAAGGAAAGGTCTTCGTCAGCTGGAACACGAATCAGGAATCCGTTGTGCTGGAAGATCCGGAAAGCGAAACAACGACCTTTATCATGCCTGCGGAGGAAGTCATCATTATGGCGGAATTCGAGGATGCTCCGGACCCCGGTTATGAGTATATCGTAAACTTTGAAAGCAACGGCGGCGAGGGCCTGATGAATTATCAGACCTTCCACGAGAAGATCGTTCAGAAACTGAACGCGAACCAGTTTACCAGGGAAGGATATCTCTTCCTCGGCTGGTCCACGACCGCGGACGGAGAAGTCGAATACGAAGACGGCGCGGAGATCACCAAACCGCTGGTCAAGGAGAACCAGGTCTGCACACTGTACGCTGTATGGGAAAGCATCGAGCCAGTCCAGGAATACAGTGTGCTGGTAAGCGGCGGTACCGCATACGCGGACGGCGCTGTGATCACTTCCGCGGAGGAAGGCACGGAGATCACTATCATCGCCGAAGAAAAAGAAGGCAAGATCTTCGTCAAGTGGATCTATAACGAGAACTTCGAAATGGCGGATCCGGAAAGCCCGGAGACGACTTTTGTGATGCCTGCGGAGAACGTGGTCATTATGGCCCAGTTTGAAGACGAAGTCGATCTCGGATTTGAGTATACTGTTGAGTTTAACGGCAACGGCGCTGATGCCGGTGAAATGGAAGACCAGATCTTCCATGAAAAGGAAGAGCAGAAGCTGAACCTGAACCAGTATACCAGGGAGGGATACACCTTTATGGGCTGGTCCAAGGGTGAGACCGGCGAGGCAGAATACGAAGACGGCGAGCTGATCACAGAGCCGCTGGTAAGCAAGGAAGGGCAGATCCGGACGCTGTACGCGGTCTGGGAGGAAGAAGAGCCGGAAGAATCAGAATCGGATGAACCGGAAGAATCAGAATCGGATGAACCGGAGACGTCTCCGTCAGAGACCGAACCGTCGTCCGAAACGCCGGCGCCCACGGATCCGACCTACGAAACGCATCCTACCATGCCGCCGTCATCATCGAATCCTCCCGCGAACACGGAGCAGTGGCAGACGCCGGCACCCAGCGTGCCCTCCAGCTCCGAGCAGGAGATCGTTCCCGTTGTTGTAAATACAACAGATGAGGAGACGGAAGTGGAAACGCCGGAAGCGGAGTCTACCGAGGAGATCACGAACCGGGAGCCGAGCGCCGAGACTCTGCCCACGGTACCGCCCAGTACAGAAAATACGGAAAAAGAAGAACAGGCAGTGAAGAGGATCCGGCTGGTACTCGGCATCGCGATCGGCGTTGTTGCCGCGGCAATCGTTGTGGCAGTGGTATTCTATCAGAAGGAGAAGAGGCGGCATGGCAGTTTATTATGATCCTGAGACAAGGACATTTACACTCAGCACCAGGAACACGACTTACCAGATGAAAGCGGATGAACTGGGTACGCTGCTTCATACCTATTACGGGACGAAGACGGATACTTCAGATCTTTCCTACGCGATCCATATGCAGGACCGCGGCCTGTCCGGAAATCCGTATGAGACCGGGCAGACGGACAGAGGTTATTCCCTGGACCAGCTGCCGCAGGAGGTCAGTTGCTTCGGAACCGGGGATTACCGTACATCGTCCATGAAGATCACAAATGAGGACGGAACCGCGGCGCTGCGCCTGAAGTACGCGGATCATAAGATCCAGAAGGGAAAGTACAGCCTGCCCGGACTTCCGGCATCCTATGACGGTGAAGGCGCCGCGCAGACCCTGTCCATTACGATGCGGGACGAGGAATCCGGCGTCACGGTGGAGCTGTACTATGGTGTTTTCGCGGATCTGGACGTGATCACCAGAGCGGCCAGGATCGTCAATGACGGACCCGGCGCGAAATATGTCAATAAAGCAGGTTCCATGAATCTGGACTTCGTATCCGGAGAATTTGACCTGATCACATTCTACGGCAAGTGGGCGCGGGAGCGGGTCACGGAACGTACGCCGGTCAATCACGGCAATCTGTCCATCGGGTCTGTCCGCGGCGCCTCCAGCCCGCATTACAATCCCTCCGCCATCCTCTGTGAGCGGTCGGCTACGGAAACCGCGGGAGAAGCCTACGGCTTCGCGTATGTATACAGCGGCGACTTCCTGTTTGAAGCAGAGAAGGACCAGATCGACCAGACGCGTCTGGTCTGTTCGATCCATCCCATGGACTTCACCTGGAAGCTGGCGCCGGGCGAGTCCTTCTATACGCCGGAGATCCTCATGACGTACAGCGCGGACGGATTCGCGGGACTGTCCAATCATTTCCATGAGTTTATCCGGAAGCATATCGTCCGGGGCAAATGGCGTGATATCCGCCGGCCGGTCCTCATTAACAACTGGGAAGGCACGTATTTTGATTTTAATGGCGATAAGCTGGTGGCGATCGCCAAAGATGCCGCGGAACTCGGAATCGAACTGTTTGTCATGGACGACGGGTGGTTCGGAAAGCGCGAGGACGATAATTCCGGACTGGGCGACTGGTACCCGAATGAGAAAAAGCTGGGCTGTACCCTGAAGGAGCTGGGAGAAAGGATCGAGGATACCGGTGTCAAGTTCGGCATCTGGTTCGAGCCGGAAGCCGTATCTGAGGACAGTGATCTTTACCGGGAGCATCCGGAATGGGCGATGACCATCCCCGGAAGGCTTCCGAACAGGAGCCGGAATGAGCTGATCCTGAATATGGGGCGTGAAGACGTACAGGACTATATCCTGGAACGAATGACGGAGATCCTCCGGTCCGCGCCCATCTCTTATGTGAAATGGGACTTCAACCGCAGTGTCTGCGACAAGTTCATTGAGACGCTGCCTCCGGACCGTCAGGGCGAGATTGCGCACCGCTTTACCCTGGGCACGTATCGTGTGCTGGAGGAGCTGATCAGGACCTTCCCGGAACTTCTGATCGAGGGATGCTCCAGCGGAGGCGGAAGATTCGACGCGGGCATGCTTTACTATACGCCGCAGATCTGGTGCAGCGATGACACGGATCCCATTGAGCGGCTGACGATCCAGTACGGGACGTCTTTCATTTATCCGCCGAATACGATGGGCGCGCATGTTTCCGCCAGTCCGAACCATCAGACGCGGCGCGTAACACCGCTTCAGACACGCGGCGTCACCGCCATGTCCGGAACCTTCGGGTATGAGCTGGATCTGAACAAACTGACGGATGAGGAAAAGCAGGAGGTGAAACGGCAGGTCCGGGTGTTCCGTGATCTGTACGAGACACTGGAACAGGGCGAGTATTACCGTCTGACCACACCCTTCAGCGATACCTGCACCGTCTGGGAACAGGTATCCCGGGACAAGAGAACTGCTGTCGTGAACGCGGTATATCATTATGCCCGCGCGAACCATACCCCGGTGTACGTCAGGCTCCGTGGGCTTGATACGGAGAAGACCTACAGGCTGCGCCTTACGGAAGGAAATGATTACAAAACGCTTCCTGAGCATGAACAGATCCTGTTTGAAGAAGGCAGGACGTTTACCGGCCGTACCCTGATGACCCGCGGCATTTTTATTCCGATCTATCTCACGGAATACCAGGCCTGGCAGATCATCGCGGAAGAAGCCTGACACGGTGTTCCGGCCGGCAGTCTGCAGCAGAAGAAAAAGGAGAACAGTATGAATTCAGACCAGATCACAGAAGCATATTTTGACAGGATCTTATTGAAGAGCCGCCTGATCGGAAGCGATCTTCCGGATACGGCCACGCAGATCTTCGGCCGCAGCTTTGACACCCCCGTGACGACTGCAGCCCTCTCTCATCTGGACAACGTTACGGAAAACGGCATGGCGCTGATGGCATCCGCCGCGAAGCGCGCCGGCGCGATCTATTTTGCCGGCATGACAGAAGATGATGAAATTGAGCGGATCCAGAATACAGGAGCCGCGGTGGTGAGCATCATCAAGCCGCACGCGGACAATGCGGAGACCATCCGCCAGATCCGCCACAATGTGGATATCGGCGTATACGCCGTGGGTGTGGATATTGACCACTGCTTCAATCAGGACGGAGGCTATGATACTGTTCTCGGTATGCCGATGCGTCCGAAGAGCATTGAAGAATTAAAACAGTACGTGCAGGAAGCGGGTGACACGCCGTTTGTGATCAAGGGCGTGCTGAGCGCAGAAGACGCGGAAGCCTGCGTGGAAGCGGGCGTAAAGGGCATTGTGGTATCACATCACCACGGCATTATGCCCAGTTCCGTGCCGCCGTTAATGGTGCTTCCCGAGATCAAAAAGGCTGCGGGCGGCAAGCTGACGATCTTTGTAGACTGCGGTTTTGATTCCGGCCTGGACGTTTTTAAGGCCATGGCCCTGGGCGCTGACGCGGTCTGTGTGGGCCGCGCGTTAATGGATCCTTTGAAGGAAGGCGGAGAGCAGGGCGCGTACGACGCGATCATGAAGATCCACGGACAGTTTAAGAGCGTGATGGCACGCTGCGGCTACCATAAGATCTCCGAGATCGACGACAGCTGCGTAACGATCTTCTGACAACAAAGGATCCGGCGAAGATATCATGAACATGAACAACAACAATTTCCAGGATATGTTCCAGGCATTTCAGGCATGGAATACCTTCAAATCCAGTCATCCGAAGTTCCCCGCTTTTATGCGGGCAGTGGAACGCGACGGGATACGGGAAGGCACGATCGTTGAGATCAGGGTGACTTCGCCGGAGGGAAAGGAACGGGAGACGAACCTGAAGGTCACAGCTTCCGATCTGGCGCTTTTCGAGATGCTCCGGGGAATGATGTAAGAAAAGGAAAAAGGAAACAGGCGGCGCGTGCGCGCCGCCTGTTTCCTTTTCCTTTTGTTCTCTGATTACAGAGAAATGGTGATTTTATCATAAAGGTCAGGATCCAGTTCTTCCTTATCCATGGAAATACTGATAATAAAAGAGACGTCACAGATCCTGCCGATGTTCTCCAGCTGACGTATGTAATCCTTGACCTGCTCGCTGTCTTCGCTGATCTTCGCGAGGGTCAGGAAGCTGTCCAGATAGATCTCCTGAATGTCATGATCCTGCGCTGCGATGCCGCAGATAAAACCGATGAATTCATCTCCGCTTTTCAGAGGATAGCGGGAAGCATCGATCAGCCGGATCCTGTTGTTCAGGTCATACATGTGTTTCGGGTTTTTATCAATATAAACGATATGGCCGTCGGCATTCCGGATGGACTCATTTGCCTGGTCCAGAAGGTATCTGGTTTTCCCCTTGCCCTTCGCGCCGGTAATTAATTGGATCATGTCGGTATCCTCCTTGGGTAAACAGTTGAGGAGCCGCCGGCTCCTGCCATTATTATATGCCAGTCCCTGTAAAAACGCAAGGAAAAGCCGCTTGCATTTTTTGTTGCATCATCGAAAGAGGGATAGTATAATATCTGCGAATATGTGTTTCGAAAACTTCGTTTTGATGAAAGGCAAAGGGTTTATGAAAAAAAATATTGTATTTGACTATTCCAAAGCATCCCAGTACATCGATGAAGCAGCGCTTCAGGAGATGAAGGCCCGCGCGCTGAAGGCCCGCGAGGTACTGATGGGAAGGACCGGCGAGGGCAATGATTTCCTCGGCTGGATCGATCTTCCGGTTGCTTATGACAAGGATGAATTCGCGCGTGTTCAGAAGGCGGCGGAACAGATCCGCAAAGATTCAGACGTGCTGGTCGTGATCGGTATCGGCGGTTCTTATCTGGGCGCCCGCGCTGCGAATGAATTCCTGAATCACAATTTCTATAACAACCTTTCCAGAGAAGAGCGCAAGGCACCGGAGATCTATTACTGCGGAAACAGCATTTCCGGCACGTACCTGAAGCATCTGATCCAGATCATCGGGGACCGGGATTTCTCCATTAACGTGATCAGCAAGTCCGGTACCACCACGGAACCGGCCATCGCGTTCCGCGTGTTCAAGGCACTGGCAGAGAAGAAGTACGGCAAGGATGGCGCAGCGAAGCGGATCTACGCGACTACGGACCAGAAAAAGGGCGCGCTGAAGACTCTGGCGACTGCGGAAGGCTATGAATCCTTTGTGGTTCCGGATGATATCGGCGGACGTTTCTCCGTACTCACAGCCGTCGGCCTCCTTCCCATTGCGGCCAGCGGTGTGGACATCTGCGCGCTGATGCAGGGCGCCGCGGATATGCGGACGTACTGCCTGGAACAGCCGGACGCGGATGACGGAGCCGTCATGTACGCGGCAGTGCGGAATCTTTTCCTGGAGAACGGCAAGACTGTAGAACTTACGACAAATTACGAGCCCTGCTTCCATTACGTCGCTGAGTGGTGGAAACAGCTGTACGGCGAATCCGAGGGCAAGGACCGGAAGGGCCTGTTCCCGGCATCCTGCGATTTTACGACAGATCTTCATTCCATGGGCCAGTTCGTGCAGGACGGCGCCCGCATCATGTTTGAGACTGTGGTAGATATCGAAGAGTCTACGGATACGATCGTGCTGGAGAAAGAGGCGGAGGATCTGGACGGCCTGAATTATCTGGCGGGCAAGGATATGGATTTCGTCAATAAGTGCGCGATGCAGGGAACCCTTCTTGCGCATACGGACGGCGACGTTCCGAACCTGCTGATCCATGTAAAAGACCGTACGGCATATACGCTGGGCCAGCTGTTCTATTTCTATGAATATGCCTGCGGCGTATCCGGCTACGTCCTGGGTGTGAATCCCTTCAACCAGCCCGGTGTGGAAAGCTATAAGAAGAATATGTTCGCTCTTCTCGGAAAACCCGGATATGAAGACGCACGTGAAGCGCTTATTGCGAGGCTGTAATGATTTTTGATACCCATGCGCATTATGATGACAGCAGATTTGATGAAGACAGAGAGGCCGTCCTGACCTCTCTGTCTTTCCATAACGTTGCCCGCGTCGTCAATGTAGCCGCGGATATGGACAGCGTCCGGACGACCATAGCGCTCGCGGAGCAGTATCCCTTTATCTACGCGGCGGTCGGCGTCCATCCGGATGACGTGGCCGGGCTTACCGACGCGGATATGGAGACGCTTAGGGCGCTGTCAGAACATGAAAAAGTAGTGGCCATCGGAGAATGCGGACTGGATTATTATGAACGCGAGACTCCGAAGGAAACGCAGATCCGCTGGTTCCGGCGGCAGCTCGCCCTTGCGAAGGAAGTGGACCTTCCCGTGATCGTTCATTCCAGAGACGCGGCGGAGGACACTTACAATACCGTAAAGGAAACCTGCACCGGAGACGGCGCCGGCATTATCCACTGTTTTTCCTATGGGGTGGAAATGGCCCGGGCCTTTCTGGATCTGGGGTATTACATTGCGCTTGGCGGCGTGGTGACCTTTAAAAACAGCAGAAAAGCCAAGGAAGTGGCGGCGTATGTGCCGGAAGACCGGCTTCTTCTGGAAACTGACTGCCCGTATCTGGCGCCGGTACCTTTCCGGGGGACACGGAATTACTCCGGAAATCTGACGTACGTTCTGGATGAACTTGCGTCCATCCGGGGAACGGACCGGGAACGGCTGGAGCAGGCGACTTATGAGAATGCCTTGAGACTTTACCGGCTGAAGGGATGAATATGGGAAGACTGATCGATCCGAAGGAAACCATTCAGATCCTGAAAAAGTATGATTTTGTTTTTTCCAAGCGCTACGGGCAGAATTTTCTGATCGATGAACATGTGCTTGGGAAGATCCTTTCGGCAGCGGATATAACGAAGGAAGACGCGGTGCTGGAGATCGGCCCCGGGATCGGGACCATGACGCAGGCGCTTGCGGATGCCGCGGGGTCTGTGACAGCGGTGGAGATCGATGAAAAACTGCTGCCGATCCTTTCAGACACGCTTTCCGGGTTTGGCAACGTGCAGGTCGTGCACGCGGATATCCTGGAAACGGACGTCCGGCAGCTTTCACTGGAACATGCCGGCGGAAAGCCCTTCAAGGTGGTCGCGAATCTCCCGTACTATATTACGACACCCATCATCATGGGACTTCTGGAGAAAGACCTTCCGGTCACGTCCATTACCGTGATGGTGCAGAAGGAAGTGGCGCAGCGCATGCAGGAAAAACCGGGCAGCAAAGACTACGGCGCGCTGTCTCTGGCAGTGCAGTATTACGCGGAGCCGTATCTTGCGGCCAATGTGCCGAGGAACTGTTTTATGCCGCGTCCGGACGTGGATTCCGCGGTGATCCGCCTCACAAAGAGGAGCGAGCCGCCTGTCCGGGTTCAGGATCCCTCGCTGATGTTCCGGCTGATCCGGGCAAGTTTCAGTGTGAGGAGAAAGACCCTGATGAACGGGCTCCGGAACGCCGGGGACCTGGGTTTTTCCGGCGAGGCGCTGGAAGACGCGGTCCGGTCTCTGGGTAAGGGTCTGACAGTCCGCGGAGAAACGCTTTCTCTCCGGGAATTTGCCGCGCTTTCAGACGCGCTTTCGGCGATGAGGTGAATTATGCAGGAGGGACCCTATAAAAACGCGGGAGCACAAAAACTGACGCCGGATGAGCGCTTTATGAAGCTGGCCATCCGGGAAGCCCGAAAGGCATACCGTCTGGGAGAGACTCCAATCGGCTGCGTCATTGTACGGACGCACCTGTACGACGGGACGGCGCTTGAGGAGCCTCAGGTGATCGCCCGGGGATACAACCGGCGGAATACGGAAAAAAGCACGCTGGCGCATGCGGAGATCAAAGCCATCGCGAAAGCGGCGCGCGTGCTTCAAGACTGGCGGCTGGAGGGCTGTACGATGTACGTGACCCTGGAACCCTGCCAGATGTGCGCCGGCGCGCTGGTGCAGGCCAGGATCAGCCGGGTCGTCATCGGCGCAATGAACCGGAAGGCGGGCTGTGCCGGATCTGTGTTCAATCTTTTACAGGAACCGGCGTTCAATCATCAGGCGGAGCTCACGACAGGAGTCCTTCAGGAAGAATGCGCCGGGCTTCTTACCGGATTCTTCTCTGAGGTCCGGAGGAAGAAGGCAGCGGAAAAACAACAGCTAACAGAAATGCCCACGTGCAGAAGGAGACAGAATGAACCGGAAAATGACTACGATCAGGCTGACTTATGACGCGGTTCTTGCAGCCATGTGTGCCGTGCTGGGGAGCATTGCATCACTGGATTTCGGGACCTTTAAATTCACCTTTGAAAACTTTCCCGTACTGGTAGGGGCGCTTTTGTTCGGACCGGTGGACGGTATGCTGATCGGCGGGATCGGTATTTTTCTGAGCCAGATGATCCGCTACGGAGTGGAGCTGAGCACGCCCCTCTGGGTCCTGCCCTATGTCATCAGCGGCCTTTTCACGGGATTCTGCGCGAAGAAGCTGCGGTTCAGCATCAGCCAGGTCCAGATGATCGTGATCATCGTGCTGAACGGGATCATTGTAACTGCCGCCAATACCCTGGGACTGTTTATCTACAACAAATATATTCTGAAGGTACCGCTGGCTGCCACCATCGCGGCCATTCCAAAGCGTGTCCTGATCAGTGTGATCAAATCGGTGGTATTCGCGTTCGTGCTGCCGCCGGTGCTGAAGGCGCTGAGAAAGGCCGCAAGGGCCATTTCGCTCAGCTGATCTAAAAGAGGAATTACAGGTAAGGATCATGAACATGAAACTGAACAATAATACAAAAAGGATACTGCTGTTCGCGGCGCTTCTTTTAGCCGCCTATCTCATCAGCCTCGCGTTCGGCGGAAAAAACGAAGCGCCGGTACCTGCGGGGACGTCCGCGGCCGGCGGGGCGGAAGCCGTCACGGAAGGATCCGCGCGGGAGCTGGAAACGGCCGCGCTTGAATCTCTGGAAGAGGATACGCGGGAAACAGAAGCGGAGACAGAGACGGAAGCGGAGGAAAAGGCTGAACCGGAAACCGTACCGGAGGAAGAGGCGGAACCGGAGACGGAGACCGAACCGGAACGGGAAACAGAAACTGAACCCGAGACGGAGAGCGAAACCGAAACAGAACCGGAGACCGAAACGGAAGCGGAGACTCTGCCGGAACCTGCCGGACAGGAAGCGGAGGATCCGTCCGGTATCTTCGTGGATGAAGACGGCGAATATACGGATAAGGAGCATGTAGCCCTGTATATCCATACCTTCGGACACCTTCCCTCCAACTTTATCACAAAGAAAGAAGCAAACGCGCTGGGCTGGCCGGAAGAAGGGCAGCTGGGCAAGGTGGCGCCGGGGATGAGCATCGGCGGAGATTATTTCGGGAATTACGAAGGACTGCTTCCTAAGAAAAAGGGAAGAAAGTATTACGAATGCGACATTGACTTCAAGGGAAGGAGCCGCGGCGCGAAGCGGATCATCTTCTCCAATGACGGATTGATCTACTATACCGATGACCACTATGAGTCCTTTGAACAGTTATACGGAGGAAACTGATGAGAACCGTTGTTATTGATTTCAGCCGGTTTGGAAACGCGAAGGAAGCGCACGCGTATCTGAAGGATACGCTTTCATTTCCGGAGTATTACGGCGCGAATCTGGACGCGCTGCATGACGTGCTTACGGAGATCGCCGAGGATACGGAGATCCTGACGGCGGCTTCGGGCGCGGAATTCGCGGAAGGCTTCCTGAAAGTGCTCCGGGACGCGTCTAATGAGAACCGTCATCTGAAGGTGCGCAGAAAGCCGCGGAACAGGCGCGACGGAAGAAGACACGGCTGATGGGAGCGGATGACGCGGGATCCGGGATTCTTCATGAAAAAGAAGTTGACAGCTTCCGGAATCTATGCTAATATGTAGAAGTTCTGCAGAGCAGGACTTTTGGCGGGATAGCTCAGTTGGCTAGAGCATGCGGTTCATACCCGCAGTGTCGAGGGTTCAAATCCCCCTCCCGCTATTTGATCGAGAGACCTCAAAGGTATTCCCTTTGGGGTCTTTTCTTTTTCCGGAGTGAAATGCTATAATTGTTTTAACAGAATCCGGCGGCGCCGGAGGATATGAAAAGGAGAGAGAAAATGAAAGCTGTGATTTATTGCAGAATGGAAGCGTCAGGACAGGAGGTCTACCGGCTGGCGCTGCCATGGGCGGAAGCCGCCCCGGAGAAGGAAGCTATCAGTATCACCGGCTTTTACAAGGAAGACCAGGGACAGTATGTGAGATCCGTAAAAGGCGTCGGATACGGAGAAGTGACCGGCATTTCCCTGGAAGACGGCCTGCTGACCCTGGACGTGACCTGCTTCAGCAATAAGAAAGACTTTACGCTGAAGATCGGCGAAAAAACTTTTACGAAAGCGGATTTTGATGAAACCAGGACCGACGGACTGGAACTGTTTGAAAAATGCGAGGAAGGCGACGTTTTGTACCGTCTGGCGAGTCCTGCGGCGCAGGGCAAACGCCCGCTTCTTTTATTCCTGCATGGCGGCGGCAACGGCGGACCGAAGGACGGACGGGATAATGAGAAGCATCTGCTGGCGGATTACGGGCCCTTGAATTTCGCGCTGAATTATCCGGACATCTACGTCATGGCGCCGCAGGCGATCGAGCTGCCGCTGGTGATCGATCCGGTGAAGTTTAAAAATATGACGTTCGATGACGTAATGGATCCGGAGCACGGCTGGTCCCGCAGATATCTCGGGAAGGTCTGTGATATCATCCGGAGAATGATCCGGGAAGGCAAGGTGGATGAGGACCGGGTCTATGTTACCGGCTTTTCCATGGGCGGCGCGGGAACGATCCGCATGATGAGTGTAGGCGCGGATCTGTTTGCCGCCTGCGTACCCGTCTGTCCTTCCATGAACCGGGAGACGTTTAATATTCTGCGTTCCATCAACGCGCCGGTGTGGGCGGCCACCGCCTACGTCGATCATACGATCTACCGCCACAAGTACATTGTGGACGCGGTGATGGAGATGAAGGACCGGGGAAACCGCAACGCGCATCTGACGATCTATTCCCCGGAGGATCTGGCGAAATATGACATTGCGGTAGGAGATCTGACGTATGAGAAACGCTTCAGCGAGAATCATCTGAGCTGGGTGCCGACGTATCATGACGAGTACGGGATCATGTCCTGGCTGCTGAATCAGCGGAAGAATGACAGCATAAAATAAACATAATTTAATATATATTAATAAATATTAAGATTTCTATTGACAAATCCTCCCGGCGGCTGTATGATCTACAGTGTAGATATTCAATATTGTTATATCGAAGGATATAATATTTTGTTTCCGGGGATCCGGACGGCAGAGCAGGAGGACCGCATGGATAGTTTTTCGAAACGGCTGGCAAAGGCGCTGCAGGCCAGGCAGATGCCGCAATCTGTTCTTGCATCAAAGATCGGCGTCTCACGCGCGCTGATCACCATGTATGTGAAGGGAAGGACCGCACCCAGAAAAAGCAGGCTTTCCGAGATCTCGAAAGCACTGGACGTCCAGACCGCATGGCTTCTGGGATATAATGTTTCAATGGGCCACGCAGATCAGTCCGATGAAGTCGCGGATAAGATCCGGATCATGTTCGGGACGCTGCCTCCGGCCGATCAAAAGAGCCTTCTGGATACGCTGAACCACATGGACAGATAGCGCGGATCAGGGACAAAGGAATGCTGCGGCCAGGCGCCCGGCAGCAATAGAATACAGGCGGACAAACCGGGAAAGGAAGCAGCGGCTTCCCCCGGACTGTCCGCCTGTGTTTATTCCAGGACCGGTTTATCTGGTTCCGAAACGTTCCGGATCCCAGTACGCGCGCTTGTTCGTATCCAGCGCGCGGATCGCTGCCATATCTTCATCCGCAAGTTCGAAATCGAACACTTCGGAATTCTGGATGATACGGTTCTGATGGACCGACTTCGGAATGACCACGTTTCCGATCTGGAGATGCCAGCGGATGATCACCTGCGCGGCGCTCTTTCCGTATTTCTTTCCGATGGCATTGAGTACCGGATGGTCCAGAAGCAGGAAATCCTTGCCGCCTAAGGGGGACCAGGCTTCCACGATGATGCCTTTTTCTCCGCAGTATTCCTTCACTTCGCGATTCTGGAAGGCCGGATGCAGTTCGATCTGGTTCGCTGCGGGAGTCAGATAGCCGAGGCGCTCCAGGTTCTGAAGATGATGGACCTGGAAATTGCTGACACCGATGGCGCGGATCTTCTTTTCTTCATAGAGACGGGTGATCACTTCGTACGCTTCTTCATAATTCGGTACCGGCCAGTGCAGAAGATAAAGATCCACATAATCCGTCTTCAGATTATCCAGGGAACGATTGAAGCAGTCCAGCGCCTGGCGCTTTTCGATGTCGCCGGTGGCGCATTTTGTGGTAATAAAGATCTCCTCACGGGCCACGCCGCTTCTTCTGATGCCCTCTGCCACATCCTGTTCATTCCGGTATGCCATAGCGGTATCGATATGACGGTATCCCGCTTCCAGAGCCCACTGTACAGCCTGTGCGGTTTCTTCACCTACTTCAGAACGGAAAACACCCAGGCCGAACTGGGGGATCGTCACACCGTTATTGAATGTCAACGTCGTATAATTCAGCATAATGAACCTCCTGTCAGTTAGTCTGATATTACCTTATCACAGAACATACGCCGCGTAAAGCGGACGATACTGCACTGCTTCCGCGGAAAATCATATGCCGGAATGTCCGGTTTTCCCGGGCTTCGCGAAATAACAGGCGTATTTCGCGGAAGCTGCGCTTTTATATATTCAAATATGTGTTAAAATGTGGTATAAATAAATAACAGGAAAAATCCTGAAGAGGAGGTAATCAAATGCCAGGAGAGATCATTATCGCAATTATCGCAGTAATTATATTGATCCTTATTTTTTCCAATATCCGCATAGTGCCGCAGACGACGGAATATGTGGTGGAACGTCTGGGCAAGTACCGGGCAACCTGGAGAGCCGGACTTCATGTGAAGGCGCCGTTTATTGATCAGATCGCGAAAAGGATCACCATCAAGGAGCAGGTGCTGGACACGCCGCCGCAGCCTGTGATCACGAAAGATAACGTCACGATGCAGATCGATTCCATCGTGTATTACCACATCTTTGACGCGAAGCTGTTTACCTACGGGGCGGTGGATCCGATCTTCGCGCTGGGCAACCTGTCCGCGACTACGCTCCGTAACATCGTCGGTGAACTTTCACTGGACGAAACGCTGACCTCCCGTGACATCATCAACGGGAAGCTGACGGTAACGCTGGACGAGGCAACAGACCGCTGGGGCATCAAGGTCACCCGGGTGGAGCTGAAGAACATCATCCCGCCGGCGGAGATCCGGGCATCCATGGAAAAGGAAATGAAGGCAGAGCGTGACCGCCGCCAGACCGTACTGGAAGCGGAAGGCCATCGCCAGGCCGTCATTACAAGAGCGGAAGGTGACAAGCAGGCCATGATCCTGGCTGCGGAAGGTGAACGTGACGCGCGTATCGCGCGGGCAGAAGGTGAAGCGAAAGCTCTTCTTCTGGCAAAGCAGGCAGAAGCGAACGGCTTGAAGGCCCTGAAAGAGGCCGGCGTGAATGAAGCAGTCCTGGAACTGAAGAAGTATGACGCGCTGATCCAGATGGCCAACGGCAAGGCATCCAAGCTGATCATTCCGACAGACGCGGTACAGGCTGTAAAGAAGAACGTGCTGTTTACGGAAACCACCGGACTGGGTGACGTAACGCCGGCAGGTGAGGATGATCCGGTACCGGAAGCCGAGGATCCCTGCTGCGAACGGTTTGAAACGCAAACGGAGTAACCAGAATCAGATACAGAAACAGAAACAGGAATCGCCTATGAAGATCGTAGTCATTGACGGGCAGGGCGGAAGGCTCGGCCAGATGGTCGTAGAAGGAATCAAGAAAGAAGCGCTGAACGTGGAAGTGACTGCGATCGGCACGAACAGCAGCGCCACAGCAGCAATGCTGAAGGCAGGCGCGGACGCGGCGGCCACCGGAGAAAATCCGGTGGTCGTAGCGTGCAGAAGCGCGGATATCATCGTCGGACCGATCGGGATCGTCGCGGCGGATTCTCTCCTGGGAGAGATCACGCCGGCGATGGCGCTCGCGGTGGGGCAAAGCAGTGCGTTAAAGCTGCTGCTTCCTGTAAGCCACTGCCTGAATGAGGTCGTCGGTGTTCGCGACTTCACCATGAGCGAAATGGTAAAGGCTACCGTAGAACGGCTGAAGCAGCTGGTATAAGGAGAAATATGCGTTATAGGCATGTGAAGGGCATCCGATGGATCGTATGCCTGATTTTTGTTTTTCTCCTGCTGACGGAGACGGCAGCGGCGTCTGAAGATGCAGGTACAGAGAGAGACCTTACGGATGCTCTGGCAGAGGGCAACGGATATTCTGCTGTGATCTACAATAATTCCAATGGCCTCCCTACGTCTGAAGCCAATGCCATCGCTCAGACCAGCGAAGGATTTATCTGGATCGGCAGTTACAGCGGACTGGTCCGTTACGACGGCCGTACTTTTGAACGGATGGATTCCACGTCAGGGGTCGCCAACGTGGTCTGCCTTATGGTGGACAGCAAAGACCGGCTGTGGATCGGCACGAACGATAACGGCCTGGCCATGATGGAGCATGGAGAACTCCGGATGTGGGGCGCGGAGGACGGTCTGGAATCCGCCAAAGTCTGCTGTATTGAAGAAGGAACCGATGGTACGGTCTACGTCGGGACCACTTCCGGGATCATCATGATCACGCCGGAAATGGAGATCCGGTTTCCGGAGGACCCGGAAATCGCGCATATCTATACGGAAGAACTGGTCCGCGGCAGTGACGGACGGATCTACGGGATCTCGAATGAGGACGATTATTTCATCCTGAACAACGGAAACATGGTCCAGCTGGTGGATCACGAGGAAAATCGTATACAGGGGATCACTGCGGTCCTGCCGGACCGAAACAACCCGAGACTGGTATACTACGGGACGAAGGGATCCTGGATGTTTCACGGAAATCCGGAACTGGATCCGGACAGAGGCGAATTTGTGGACATCGCTCCGTTATCCAATGTAATCGAACTCAGGCAGATCGGGGATGAGATATGGATCTGCGCGAATAACGGGATCGGCATGCTGGACGGCAGCGGATTTCACGCGTTTACGGATCTTCCGCTGAATAACCGGGTCGGCGAGGCATTCGAGGATTACGAGGGGAACATGTGGTTCACCTCCTCCCGCCAGGGTGTGATGAAACTGGTAAAGAATCCGTTCCAGGATATTTTCGGAAAGTACGGCCTTCCGGCGAATGTGGTGAATTCGACCTGTATGTATGAAGACCGGCTGTGGATCGCCACGGATACCGGCCTTCTGGTGCTGGATGAAAACGGACCCGTATCGGAGATCCCGCTGACATCCGTAAGATCCGCCGCGGGTGTTCAGCTGGAGGGTACGGATCTGCTCAGCTTTCTTGAGGGTACCCGCATCCGTTCCATTATCCGTGACAGCCGGGGGCGGCTGTGGATCGCCACTTGGCGCGGGCGCGGACTGCTGTGTTATGACCAGGGGGAAGTGACCGTTTACGGAAGGGCGGACGGCTTATTTTCCGAACAGGTCCGCATTGTCTACGAAACAGATGACGGCGCTCTTCTGGTGGTGAACACCGGCGGCCTGAGCGTGATCAGGGACGATCAGGTGACGGTCAATTACGGGAAGGAAAGCGGTATCGCGAATTCGGAGATCCTGACGGCGGTGTCCGCGCCAAACGGGGATATCATCCTTGGTTCTAACGGCGACGGTATTTATGTGATCAATGAGGAGGGCACCCGCAGGATCGGAATAGATGAAGGACTGACTTCCGAAACCGTCATGCGGATCAAAAAGGATCTGGAACGGGATATTTACTGGATCGTCACCAGCAATTCCATTTGCTATATGGATACGGAATACCGGGTGATACCCATATGGAAATTCCCGTATTCCAACAATTTCGACCTGTATGAAAACAGTAAGGGCGACATGTGGGTCCTCAGCAGCAACGGCATTTATGTGGTATCTGTGGAGGAGATGCTGAAAAACAGGGAGATCCGGCCGGTACATTACGGCCTCGCGAACGGCATGCCCTGCATCTCGACCAGTAATTCCTACAGTGAGCTGACGCCGGAGGGAGACCTGTATCTGGCAGGCAGTTCCGGAGTGGCAAAGTTCAATATTGAAGAACCGATCGAAAATGTGACGAACCTGAGGCAGGCCGTCCCCTATATCGACGTGGACGGCATACGGATGTATCCGGATAAAGACGGCGCATTTAACATCGCCTCCGGGGTGCAGAAACTGACGATATACGGATATGTATATAATTATTCCCTGACAGATCCCAAGGTCACATACCGCCTGGAGGGGTTTGACCGGGAAGCCGTGACCGTGAACCGGAGCGAACTGGATCCGGTGCTTTATACGAACCTGCCCGGCGGATCTTATACCTTTGTGATGGAACTGAAGGACGCCATGGGCCGGGGAGAGAAGAAACTGTCTATCCCCATCAATAAAGAAAAAGCGCTGCATGAGCGGACCTGGTTCATCATTCTTACCATGCTCCTGGCGGCGGCAGTCACGGTCTTCATGATCTGGACGTATTTCCGCCATAAAGCACGGGCAGTGATCGCAAGGCACAGGGAAGAGAATGAACGGCAGCGGATCTCGAATGAACTCGGGACCGCGAAGCAGATCCAGGAGAGCATGCTGCCCCACGTTTTCCCGCCGTTCCCGGACCGGAAGGAATTTGAGCTTTACGCGTCCATGGATCCGGCCCGCGAGGTGGGCGGAGACTTTTATGACTTCTTCCTGATCGATGAGGATCATTTGTGCCTGGTGATCGCGGATGTCAGCGGCAAGGGAATTCCGGCCGCCCTGTTTATGATGATGGTGATGACCACGGTCAGAAACAACGCGAGGCCGGGGCAGTCCGCAGCCGGGATCCTGACAAAAACCAATCAGGCGGTCTGCGGAAACAATCAGGCGGAAATGTTTGTTACCATATGGCTGGGGATCCTGGAGATCTCCACCGGAAAGATCACGGCGGCGAATGCCGGACATGAATACCCGGCGGTCATGCAGAACGGAAGATTTGAGCTTCTGAAGGATCCCCACGGCCTGGTGCTCGGCGGAATGGAAGGGATCCGGTATAAGGAATATGACGTGGTCCTGAAGCCCGGGGAGACTCTGTTTGTCTATACGGACGGCGTGCCGGAGGCAACGGCCTCGGAGAACCGGATGTTTGGTACGGACGCGATGCTGAACGCGCTGAACAAGGCGCCGGGCGCGGCTCCGTATCAGGTACTGAAGATCGTCCGCCGCGCAGTGGATGAATTTGTGCAGGATACGGAACAGTTTGACGACCTGACCATGCTGTGCATCAAATATCACGGGAAGGAATAAGCCGGGCCTGCCGCATATAAAAAAGGAGATGCTGCCGCATCTCCTTTTTTTACCGCGCGTCTCCAGTTCGAACACCGCCCCTGGACGTTACCGCTGTAGTTAACTCGGCCCAGGCACCCTTACGTCACACAAGTCAATCCTCTTAGTGCTGCTTCGTTCCCGACCTGACACGGTTCGCGGCGTCCTGTTGCATAAGACCCAAACGTCAACGCCACTTGCAGCGGGCAGCTCCACAAACGAATGCCCTCAGTACCGACATGACCCCTGCTGTAGCGGATTGCAGGTACAAGGCTCCGCTAATTCCCCGGCTGCGCGGCTATATTATTATAACTGCTGATGCTTTATTTGTCAAACGGATTCTCCCTGGCGCGTCAGGCCTCTCCAAGCTCCTCCGTGATGCGGATGATCTCGTCGATCATCGATCCGATGGTTTCAATGGTCCGAAGCAGCGGCCCGTCCGTGGTGATGTCGATCCCGGCGAGGGCGGCAAGGCCTACAGGATCCAGCGTGCTTCCGGCAGTAAGGACCTTCTTCCAGGCTTCCACGGCGCTTTCGCCTTCTTCTTCGATCTTCCGCGCGGCTTCCGTGGCTACAGTAAGCCCTGCGCTGTACGTATAGGAATACAATCCCATATAATAATGCGGCTGGCGCATCCAGGTGAGTTCGGCACCCGGGATCAGTTCCACCGCGTCGCCCCAGAACAGCTCCAGGTTTTTCCTGAAGATATCCGAAAGGACTTCCGCGGAAACAGATCCGCCCTCGTCGATGATCTTATAGACTTCGCGCTGATACCAGGCTTCCCGTAAATGCGTGACAAAGTTGTGATAATAGGTATGGCCGACCATGCTTGCGAGCACCCATCTGCGGAACCGTTTGTCATCGGAAGTCCGCAGAAGGTAATTACCGAGAAGGAGCTCGTTCATGGTGGACGGCGCTTCGACGAAATATGTGGAAACGTCTGTATCATACAGGCTCTGGGCCGCGTTCGTGAGACGGAAATGGCCCGCATGGCCCAGTTCGTGGGCGATGGTAAAGACGTCCGCCATCCGGTCGTTCCAGGACAGCAGGATAAACGAATTCCTGCCGTACGGGCTGGAGCAGAAGCCGCCGGTGGACTTTCCCTGGTTTTTCGCGAAGTCGATCCAGCGGTTCTCGAAGGCTTCGTCCACCATGGCCACATAGTCGTCACCCAGGACGGAAAGGCCTTTCCGGACGTAGTCGTGAGCTTCCTTGATGGTTACCCGGGGATCAAATTCCGGATCCACGGAAAGCTTCAGGTCCGCGAAGGTCATTTTGTCCAGTTTGTGGATCTTCTGAAGAATTCCGGCATACCGCCTCATATGCGGCGCCAGATGCTCTGTGATCAGATCGATCTGCCGGTCATACATGTCCCGTGTCACTTTCTGATCGAACAGCAGATAGTCAAACACGGAAGCATAGCCGCGCTGTCTGGACATCGTCTTCTCATAAACGACGTTTGCGTTATATGCGGTGGCCGTCACGTTTTCGTACTGGCGGATCTTTTCTGAAAACGCGTGGAACGCGGCGCGCCTTACCGCGGTATTCTGTTCATACTCGTAATCATCTTCAAACAGAGAATAGCCCAGCGGGTACGTTTTGCCATCCACGGTAAAACTGTCGAACTTCATATCCGCAAGTTTCGCCATGTTATAGACTTCATAAGGCGTATCAAAGGTCTGTGAAAGAGCCGCGAGCACCTTCTCCGTTTCTTTTGCCAGTTTGTGGGGCTTGCCCCGTTTGATGTCCAGCAGCCAGTTCCTGCTGCCTTCCGCTTTTTCGATGGCTTCGTCCAGGATCTCGTCCGCAACGTCCGTGATCTCGCTTTCCACAAAACTCAGGTCTGCGCTGATCTCCGCGTTCATGCTGCTGATCCGGTTGTTCCGTTCCTGGTTCGCGCTGTCATAATAATCCACTTCGACGGCCAGGCCGGTATAGCTGCTCACCAGGTACAGCAGCTTTTCACACTCCTGCACCGCGTCAAGGCAGGCAATGATGCTTTCCGCGTCCGTCAGCTTTCCGCGGTATTCCTCTGAGATCCGGGCAGCCAGTGCTTTGGCTTTTTCCGCGTCCTTCTGCATTTCCTCTTCAGAAGGGTAGATCAGGGAAAGATCCCAGGTCAGTTCCATCGGTACGTCTTTTCTCATTGGCAGATCCATACAGTTCCTCCTTTACTGCTCCCTCCGGTCAGAACGACTTAAAGCCTCCGCCCGCGCCCCAGCCGGGGAGTTCGATGATGTTATAATACTGGTTTGACGCCGGAATGTCCAGTTTCTCTTCAAATTCCTTTGTCAGCACCTGTACGAATTCGTTTTTCGCGCTTTCCGGCGCGGGGCCGAAGACACGCATATCCACAAAGATCAGGCTGCGTTTTTCGCCGCCCATGAACATGTCCCGGCCGCTCGAGATCTCGATCATGGTATTATCGATGGTTTTGCCCGGGATCACCGGCATATGCGAGGCGATGGCGTTCATGATCTCCGTTTTTTTGTCTTCTGAAACCGGTTTTCCGATATGAACATTAATGAATGGCATAACTGCTCCTCCGTTTCTGATTTTTTTGGATTATAACATGGGTCCGGGTTTTCGTAAAGGAGTAAAGCACGCCACATTTTTCCTTGTCACAAGTGATGATATGATGTATAATACATTCTGACTACATATGCCGCAAAGTGCCCTTTTGTACGGAAAACGGGAGGGGCCGGCGCGGACGGCTGAGGTATGAATATCCGTTTTCCCTGAGAAAATACGAATGATACGGAGGTTGATATGAAAAGAATCGGTATGCTTACCAGTGGCGGCGACTGCCAGAGCCTGAACGCCACCATGCGCGGCATCGGCAAAGCGCTGTTCAATTATTATGGAAACGAGATCCAGATCATCGGCTTCATTGACGGCTACAAAGGGCTGATGCACAACGAATACAAAGAACTGACCAGCCGTGACTTTTCCGGGATCCTGGATGAGGGCGGCACGATCCTCGGCACCTCCCGCCAGCCGTTCAAAATGATGCGGGTGATCGAGGATGGTTTTGATAAAGTAGCGGCCATGAAACGCACCTATAAGCACCACAACCTGGACTGCCTGTGCGTGCTGGGCGGCAACGGTTCCCAGAAAACCGCGAATCTTCTGCGGGAAGAAGGCCTGAATGTGATCGGGCTCCCGAAGACGATCGATAATGACCTTTTCGGCACAGACATGACCTTCGGTTTCCAGACCGCGGTGAACATCGCGACGGAAGCTATCGACTGCATCCATACCACGGCAGCGTCCCACGGCCGTGTGTTCATTATTGAAGTCATGGGCCACGCGGCCGGCAATCTGACGCTGCACGCGGGTATCGCGGGCGGCGCGGATATCATCCTGATCCCGGAGATCCCGTATGACATCAAAGCAGTCGCGAAGGCTGTGGAACGGCGCGCGGCGGAAGGTAAAAACTTCACCATCATCGCCATGGCGGAAGGCGCCATGTCCAAGGAAGACGCTTCTTTGAAGAAAAAGGAACTGGAAAAGAAGCGCAGTTCCATGCCGGCATCCTATGAACTGGGCGATGAGATCACAAAGCTCACGGGCCAGGAGGTCCGTATCACGGTACCCGGACATACACAGCGCGGCGGCAGGCCCTGCCCCTATGACCGTGTACTTTCCACCAGGCTCGGCGCCGCTGCGGCACAGTTCGTGATCCGCGAAAAATACGGCGTGCTGGTGGGAATTCATAATGATAAGATCGTGCCGGTTCCGCTGCAGGACGTGGCAGGAAAACTGAAACTGGTGGATCCGGAGAGCGAGATCGTCGCCCAGACCCGGATGATCGGCATCAGTTTCGGCGATAAATAAACAAACGGAGCATTCATGGCTTATACGGCATTTTACAGAAAGTGGCGTCCGGCGCGGTTCGAGGACATGCGCGGACAGGAAACCGTCGTCAGGACGCTGAAAAACCAATTGAATAGCGGCCGGATCGGACACGCTTATCTGTTTGCCGGGACCCGGGGAACGGGGAAAACGACGGCGGCCAAGATCTTTGCCCGTGCCGTGAACTGCGAGCATCCGGTGGACGGAAGCCCCTGCAACGAATGCGCGGTGTGCCGGTCGATCCTTTCGGGAACCTCCGTCAATGTGGTGGAGATCGACGCGGCGTCGAACAACGGCGTGGACAATATCCGCGAGATCCGCGAAGAGGTGCGCTATAAGCCCACAGAAGGAAAATACCGCGTATATATTATTGATGAGGTCCACATGCTTTCCGCAGGCGCGTTCAACGCGCTGCTGAAAACGCTGGAGGAGCCTCCGGAGTATGTGATCTTTATCCTCGCGACCACGGAGATCCACCGGATCCCCATCACGGTGCTTTCCAGATGCCAGCGGTATGATTTCAAGCGGCTCAGCCTGGAGACGCTGAAAAACCAGCTCAGGGATATCCTCCGGGAGGAGGGGATCGAGGCGGATGAAAGCGCGGTCGGGTTTATTGCCCGGCAGGCGGATGGCTCGAGCCGTGACGCCCTGAGTATCCTGGAACAGTGCGTCAGTTTCTATTATGGTGAAAAACTGACGTATGACAAGGTGCTGGACGCCCTGGGGGCTTCGGACCAGACGGTATTCTCCGAGCTGGTGCGGAGGATCATCCACCGGGACATTGCCGGGGCGGTCGCCGTTGTGGACGATCTTCTGTCCGCGGGCAGGGATCTTTCACAGTTCGTGCTGGATCTGACCTGGTACCTCCGGAATATCCTTCTCCTTCAGACGGAGGATCCTTCGGAAGACACTCTCGGCGTTTCCAGAGAGAATCTTTTGATGATGCGGGAGGAAGCGGAAGATCTGGATTACCATCAGGTGATGCGCTATATCCGCATCCTGAGCGAGCTTTCCAACCGGATCCGCTTCTCCGGATCCAAACGTGTGCTTCTGGAACTGGCGCTGATCAGAATGATGCAGCCCGCCATGGAGGAGGACGGGGAAAGCCTCCGGGAACGGGTGCAGATCCTGGAGGAGCGGCTTTCGCAGATCGCGGCAGGCGGCCTGCCGGCAGCGGCTGCGCCGGCGCGTATCTCTTCGGGCAGGAGTTTGGGGAGCCCTTCGGGAGAACAGGGAAGCGCGGGCGGACCTGAGACTCCGCCCAGAAAACGGCAGCAGGTCGAGGTATCTGAAGCCGCGTATGAAGATTATGAAATGTTAAGGGACAGCTGGGCCGGCCTTCTGGAGCGGCAGGGACGTCTTTTCCGGGCGCTTCTTGCGGATACGGAACTGAGTATGGACAGCGATGAAGGCATACGGATCCTGTTCCGGAATGAATTTAATTATAATGCAGCGGTAAGTTCCAGACGCGACCGGGAGCTCTGCGATATTTTAAGAGAAGAGTATGGCAAGGAATTCCGGGTGTCCATGAAGCTTCTGAAAGAGGCTGAGGAGGCGCCGCAGGTGGTCCCGGGGAGGAGGATCCCGGGGATCGAAATGGATATTGAGGAATAAAGGAGAAAGAAATGGCAAAACACGGCGGATATCCGGGCGGCATGATCCCCGGGAATTACAGCAATCTCATGAAGCAGGCGCAGCGCATGCAGCGCCAGATGGAAGAACAGCAGGCAGCGCTTGAGCAGAAGGAGTTTACGGCAAGCGCGGGCGGCGGCGCGGTCACGGTCGTTGTGACAGGCAAGCATGAGCTGAAATCCGTGAAGATACAGCCGGACGTTGTGGATCCCGAGGACGTGGAAATGCTGGAGGATCTGATCATGGCAGCGGTCAATGAAGCGCTTCACCAGGTGGAAAGCGCCCAGGGAGAGAACCTGGATAAGCTGACCGGAGGCATGAGCGGACTCGGGCTGAACGGGCTGTTCTGACCAGGTGAGGATCTATGGAGTATTACAGCAGTGAGATCAACCGGCTGATCGAGGAGCTTTCCGCGCTCCCCGGGATCGGCGCGAAAAGCGCGCAGCGGCTGGCGTTTCACATTATCAACATGCCCATGGAAAACGCGGACAGGCTTGCGGAATCCATCCTAAGCGCCCGTAAAAACGTCCGCTACTGCAAGGAATGCTTTACGCTTACAGATGATGAGCTTTGCCCCATCTGCAGAAGCAGGAACCGGAATCACCGCGTGATCATGGTGGTCGAGACTACCCGGGATCTGGCGGCATATGAAAAAACCGGAAAATACGAGGGTGTTTACCATGTCCTGCACGGCGCGATCTCGCCGATGCTGGGCATCGGGCCCGGAGATATCCGGCTGAAGGAGCTGATGCAGCGCCTTCAGGGCGACGTGGATGAGGTCATCATCGCGACGAACAACAGCCTGGAAGGCGAGACAACGGCAATGTATATCAGCAAACTCATCAAACCCAGCGGAATCAAGGTTACCCGGATCGCGAGCGGTGTGCCCGTGGGCGGGGACCTGGAGTATATTGACGAAGTTACACTGCTCCGTGCACTGGAAGGCAGGGTCGAGTTGTAAGAGCGGAATGGCCGGGTGTCATTCACGGAGTGTGGAATGGAGAAAAGACATGAATAAGATAGAGTTTCAGCAGCATCTGGACGAGATCCTTCAGATGATAGCAAATGGCAGATACAAGGACGCAGTCGAATTATGCGACGAACTGAATCTGGACCAGCTGCATAGTCCGAAGAATCTTCAGAAGATCGCGAAGGCGTATGAAAAGTGCAGAAGATACGCGGATGCGGAGGATATTCTCCTGCAGGCCAGAGAGCGGGCGCCCAGAAGCCGGAGCACGCTTTTCCATCTGTGTACGGTTGCGGTAAAAGCCGGGGATCTGGAATCCGCGAAAGCTTATTACAACGCGTTCTGCGGTATCGCGCCGGATGATAAGGAGCGCTATGTGCTTCAGTACAGGATCGCCATGAAAGAAGAGGCGCCTGTGGATGAGCTTATCCGTATCCTGGAATCTTCCAGAGAAGAGGAACCGGACGATAAGTGGATGCTGGAACTCGCCCGTCTCTACGCGGGCGTCGGGGATACGGAAAAGTGTCTGGAGACCTGCGACGCGATCGAGATGTGGTTTGACAGCGGGAAATATGTGGAGGCCGCGCAGGAACTGAAACGCAGGATCAGTGAAGGCGATTCGTTTGAGGGCGTGCTTCCGAAGACCCGCGGAAACAGTGTGATCGATGATGAGACCGGGGAGCTGGCGATTCCGGAAACCGCGGAAACGGGACAGACGGAGGAGCAGCCGCCGGAGGAAGCGGGTCCGGAAGCCTCCGGGGAAAAGGAAGAAGGCGGGGAGCAAGTGCCGGAGGAAGCGGTGCCCGTACGTTCCGCGGAACCGGTGAGACGCGGTTCCCGCGGCGAACCCAGGCAGCGGAGAGGCTTCAGCCTGTTCTCCAGGATCGGCAGCGACGCGTCCAGGGAGCCGCGGCGTGAAAAAACGGCGCCTGCCCGGAAGGAAAACGCGAAGGCACAGGATAATGTACAGAAACCGGCACCTGACAGACGCCGGGAAATGGAAATGACCGGGGACAGCTGGATCCCGGCCTGGACCGGGCATATTCCGGACGTGGAGGGAGACCCGGATCTTACCGACGCCGGCATTTCACGTTACAGTACACCGGCAGTTACCACCGCCGGAATGCACAGATCAGGACAGGATGACAGCTGGGCGTTCACCATGGACGTGGGCTCCGCGACGCCTGAAAGGACCGGAAGGATCATTCCGGAAAATGAGGATGAAGCGCAAAGCTTTGCGGATCCCCGGAAAAAGGCGCAGAAGAAAGATTATGATGACTACACCGCCGCGCTTGGCGTAGTTCCGGACAGCGTGTATGACCAGGATCTGGAAGAAGCCGAGGAAAAGGCAGCGGCGCAGGGATCCGGACAGGGAAGCGCTGAAAACGTGATCCCGGATCCGGTGGCCCAGGCCATCGAAGCTCCGGACGAGCATGTGACCATAAAGGTCAAAGGTCCGGTCGTTCAGAAAACCGTAGAATATGAGTCCGTTTCCTTTGATACGCTGAGGACGCCTGTGATATCCGAAGGAATTTCCGTGGTATCGCTGGATGAGACGCCGGCAGCGGAGCCTGCGCCTGAGAAAGCAGACGCCGAAACGGTTCCGGAAAAGCCCGCGGAGCCGTCTGAAAAGGAAACCGCGGAGGATACGGTACAGGAAACAGTACCCGCGGACGAAGAAAACCGCGGAAAAGAAGAAATGCCGGAGGAGCCGGAAGAAGCGGCGCCGGCACGTCCTTCCCAGGAACCCATGCCTGAGGAATACGGTATGGGTCCGGAAGAAGTGGCGACCCGTCTGACGGAACAGGATCTGAAAGACAGAAAGCAGGCGGAGCTGGAGCAGTTCAGAACACTTCCGATCGAACCGGAAATGGATAAGACCATCTGGCATTTCCTGGTGATCGGCGACAATCCAGCCCTGACGCAGGAGTGCGCAAGGGAACGGATGAAAGAACTTTCAGAGATCTATCCGAACGGCCCGAAGAAAATGCTGAAGATCACCGCGGAAAAGATCGGAGATGCCAGCATTGTGAACTCTCTGGACCGGTTCCTCGGGAATATGGTGATCGTGCAGCACGCTTCCGTGCTCCAGGACCGCCAGCTGAGAGAATTCGCGAAGATCCTGGACAGAGACGACCGCTCGCTGCTGGTCGCCTTCACAGACAGAAGAAGCGCCATCGCGGACGTTTTGCGCCGGGTCCCGGAGCTCTTTGAATCCTTTACCGCAGTTTTTGAAGGAAAGACCTATACGGCGAGGGATCTGCTGGAGGTCGCGAAGGAGTATCTCCTGAAACAGGACGCGAAACTATCAAGAGACGCTCAGGCGGTGGTTTTTGAAGAAGCCCGCCGGCTCATTTCGGAGCAGACCGGGTACTACAGAAATAAGATTCGCGCCTTTGTGAAGCCCGCGCTGGAACGCGCGGATACAGGAGGATTCCTGGGACTGGGCGGCGGCAGATTTGATAAGAACGGTTATCTGATCGTGACCGCAAAGCACTTTAAGTAACTGGCGCAGAACGGAGACAGATGAACTGGTTGTTGGCGGTCATTATATTATATGTGGTGATCAAGGCGGTATGGAGCTATAAAAAGGGCTTTGCCCGGATGCTTCTGTCCATATTTACAGCGTTTTTCGCGTTGTTTCTTGTATGGCTGCTCGCTCCTTCCGTAAAGAACTTTCTGCTGGAGCATACAGACGCGGAGGAAGTCCTTACGGAGAAAGTAGAAGAGATCCTTTCGGAGAAGCTGCCGGCGGTGGTGACGGAGCCGGAGCTGGAAGACCGGCTTCCTGTGCCGGAGGCGCTTATGGAGCTTCTTTCAGAGAAGCTGGAAGGCTGGCGGATGACGGGTGTCCGGGAAGTCAGCAAAGGATTCGCGGGGCTTCTGATCTCCGCCGCGTCCTACGGGCTTCTGTATTTGTTCCTGTGGCTGGCGCTGAAGATCCTGGGCTATGTGCTCCGCCTGGTCACGCGGATCCCGGGGATCCGGCAGATGGACGGGCTGGCAGGCATGGCGCTGGGACTTCTGGAAGCATATATCCTGATCGGGATCCTGTTTATTCTGATTACGGCTTTCGCGCATACAGAAGCCGGGATCTATCTGCTGGAACAGATCAATGACAGCAGTATACTGACGTTCATGTACAACCACAATTATCTTTTGCGGATCATTTCGATGTAATAAAAAACAAGGCCGGTCGCCCGGCCTTGTTTTTTTATTACAGTTAAGATGGATCACTCTACCGTATAGCTCAGAAGAGCAAGATGACGCGCCCGCTTGATGGCGGTGGTCAGCGCGCGCTGATGTGCAGCGCAGGTTCCGGTCACACGTCTGGGCAGGATCTTGCCGCGCTCAGAAATGTACTTTCTTAACTTTGCAACGTCTTTATAATCGATCACTCCGGCGCCTTCTGCTGTGCCGCAGAATACGCAGACCTTCTTCTTTCTGTGGATCGGTCTTCTGGTCTTCGGAGCATCTCCCGACTTAGCATCTCTGTTATATGCCATATTCAACCTCCGATATTAATTGAACGGAAGCCCTTCATCCTCGACTCCGTCCGGAATATTCATAAATCCGTCTCCGGCATCATCAAATGCTTCGGGTGCCGGCTGAGGAGCGGCCTGTGCCGCGGCTCTGGATTCGCTCTGCTGGAAACTGCCGGAGAAAGTGGAACCGCCGCTTTCACGCGCTGCGCTCCGGGACTCCGCAAATTCCTGATCTTCCACGATGACGTCCGTTGTGTACACACGCTGGCCGTCTCTGTTTGTATAGGAACCGGTCTGAAGCCGGCCCGTTACTACAAGCTTTGTGCCCTGACGCAGGTACTTTTCCGCGAATTCCGCGGCCCGGTCAAAAGCAACGCACTGAATAAAGTCTGCAGTCTGATCGCCGTTC
>CADCQD010000135.1 GCA_902803485.1 uncultured Eubacteriales bacterium
GAATACCTGATTGGAGAACAGATCCATCTTGAGGGATTCCATGAATTCCTTAGGATCGTTCACGTCCTTTTGCCATTCCAGAGCCTGCCTTAACCAACTCAGCTTGACTTCTTCTTTGTCGCTTGCGATGCCTTCCTTGTATTTCCAGTGTGCCGCGATACCATACTCGGCAATGTGGTGCATTTCCTGGGTCCGGATCTGGATTTCAAAAGGTCTGCCGGTTTTTCCCATGACGGTGGTGTGAAGCGACTGGTACATATTCGGTTTCGGCATCGCGATGTAGTCCTTGAACCGTCCCGGAATCGGCGTCCACATCGTGTGAACCAGACCAAGCGACGCATAGCAGTCTCTGACGGTATCCACGATGATCCTGACCGCCATCAGATCAAAAATCTCATCGAGATTCTTGTGCTGATATTTCATCTTCTTGTAGATGCTGTAGAAATGCTTGGATCTGCCGTAGGTTTCATGATGGATCCCGATCTCATCCAACGCCTTGCTGATTTCTTCTACAACCTCATTGATGGCGCTTTCGCGCTCCCCTTTTCTCTGGCTGACTTGCTCCGCCAGATCGTAATACGCTGTGGGCTCCAGGAATTTGAGAGCGATATCCTCCAGTTCCATCTTCATGGAATAGATACCGAGCCTTGCTGCCAGCGGCGCGTAGATATCCAGTGTTTCCTGACACTTCTCGATGATCTTCTCATGAGTCATGTAGTTGATCGTTCTGAGGTTGTGGAGCCGGTCTGCAAGCTTGATGATAAGCACTCTGATGTCCTTGGACATGGCGAGGAACATCTTCCGCAGGTTTTCGGCCTGGCGCTCCTCTTTGCTCTCGAATTTGAGTGCGCTCAGCTTCGTGACGCCGTCTACGAGTTCTGTGACCTCCGCGCCGAAATCCCTCGTCATATCCTCCACTGTGTAGGAGGTGTCCTCGATAACATCATGCAGCAGCCCCGCGGCGATGGTCTCAGAATCCATTCCGAGTTCCGCGAGTATTTCAGCAACCGCGAGCGGATGGATCAGGTACTCTTCCCCTGATTTCCTCAGCTGGTTTCTGTGCATCTCCTCGGCGACATCATAAGCCCGGGAGATGATGTCCATATCGTAGTTCGGATTGTATTGTTCAATTGTACTGAGGAATTCTCTCTTGGTCATAGCTGCTTACAGTCTGAAGGTGTCATCCTGTTCTCTCGGTTCTTCTTTTTTCTGAGCGCCCTTGACATAACGCTTGGAGCGTTTCTTGTTGGCCTCTTTTTTCCTGTTTGCGGTTGTGTCCGCAGGTTTTGAAGGCTTCTGTGCAGGCTCTTCCCCGGCGGCCTCTGATGCTTTTGCCTCCGCAGATTCAGCTTCAGCAGCTTCTGCTGCTTTTGCTTCTGCTTCAGCAACCTGTTCTTCTGCCTTCGGAGCCTCTATTTTCTTAGGCACATAAGGCTTGCCCTCTTTCTTCGCCTTCTTTTTCGCTTTCTTTTCGGCTTCCTTGATCTGCTTCTGGTACTCCGTCGTCCTGCCTCTTCTGCCGAGTTCATAGAAGATCGGTGAGCAGACGCAGATGGAGGAATAGGTACCGGCCAGTACGCCGACCATCAGCGGGAATACGAATTCGCGGATGGCGTCTCCGGCGATAATGACGATCGGTACCATGACGATCAATGTCGTCAGGGATGTCATCATGGAACGTCCCAATGTCTGCGTGATACTTTGATCAATAGTCTCCTTGAGCGTTCCCCTCTTCATATACCTGATATTTTCCCTGATACGGTCGAATATTACGATGGTGTCGTTGATCGAGTAACCGACTACTGTCAGAATACCGGCGATGAACGGGTTGTCCACGGTGATGCCGAAGATGGCGTAGAAGGATATGACAATCAGTACGTCATGCAGTACGCCAAGCATAGCCGCTCCGCCGAACTTCCATTCGCGGAACCGGATCCGGATATAGACCATCATACACAAAGCGGATATGATGATTGCCAGAATAGCGTTGTTCCGCAGTTCCTTACCTACAGATGGACCGAAGTATTCTTGTGTGACTACATTGTCGTCGCCCTTGATGCCAAATTCCTCATTGACTGCATTGATTACTTCTGCTCGATGCGCCTTATCGAGGGAATCGATCGTTCTGATAACGATTTGATCGTTGTCTTTTCCTGCGTATATGATCTGCGGATCGAGATCAAACTGCTTGACGGCGTCCTCCACCTGTGAGATCTTGACCTGCTTGCCCATATCCAGCTGGATCATCGTACCGCCTGTGAAGTCGATACCGTAGTTCAGGCCGCGGATCATACCGAATGCCAAACCGATGATCAGGATGCCGGCGGAAATGCAGTAGAAGATCTTCCGCTTGTCCATGAAGTGGATGATATTGGTCAGGTGGAAAGATGCGGTTCCGTCCTTCTTAATGCCGAAGAAGGATTTCTTCGCGAACTTATCGCTTCCGGCCATCAGTTTCACATAGAGCTGTGTGATGAAGACAGCTGTGAAAATGCTGACGATGATACCAACCATGAATGTGTATGCAAAACCTTTAACGGCGCTGGTTCCGATTTCATAGAGGATGACCGCTGCGATCAGTGTTGTGACCTGAGAGTCGATGACCGTAGTCATAGCTCTCTTGGAACCTGTCTCGGTGGCCACCCGCACGGTGCGTCCCAGAACGATTTCCTCACGAATACGGGAGAATATAACGACGTTGGCGTCTACGGCCATACCGATGGAAATGATGATACCGGCAATGCCCGGCAGTGTCAGGACAGTTCCCATTGATGCCATGATATTCAGGATCAGTACAACATACAGAAGCAGTGCGATATCAGCGCAAAAGCCTAATCCTCTGTAGATGAACAGCATGAGGAGAAGTATGATCGCCAGACCGATGAGACCGCCGATGACACTCATTTCCAAAGCGTTGTAACCGATCGTTGCAGACTGGACGGATGAAGTTACTTCGGTCAATCCGATTGGCAGCGCACCACCGTTGATCTGTGCAGCAAGCAGCTGTGCTTCCTCAAGATCAAAATCACCGGTGATCGTGCAGCTTCCGCCCAGAATAGGCTCGTTTACGTTCGGCGCTGAAATGATCTGGTTGTCAAGCACGATGGCAATGGCGCCGTTCCCAACCCCTTCCATGGTAGAAGTGACTTCACCGTTGAACGCTTTCGTTGTCGCTTCTCCAAAGGCGTCTGCGCCCTTTCTGTCGAACTGCAGGTTGACCGCGTATCCTGTGGACTGGTCGTCCCGGGCTGCCTCTGCCTTCTTGACATTGCTTCCTTCAAGAACAACGGTTCCGTCCGCAAGCTTGAACTCCAGTTTAGCAGTCTTGCCGATCAGTTCGATCGCTTCTTCAGGATCTTCAACTTCAGGGATTTCAACTCTGAGCCTGTTCTGGCCTTCAATGGTGATAGTCGGTTCTCCTAAACCATTGGCGTTGATACGATTCTCGATAACTGTCTGCGTCTGCTCCATGGCCTCACGAAGCTCATCGTCAGACATGCCCTTGATATCCTCTTTGTTCGCCTCCATTACGACATATACGCCGCCCTTGATATCAAGGCCAAGACTCATTCTGTCTTTCAGCGGTGTGATCGGACCAATGCCTGTGACAGTCACAAGCCAGCCGAACACAACGCATAAGGCAATAAATACAGCTAAAATTTTCCTGAAAGTGTAATTCATCTGTTCCTCCGTTTTTTAAAAATAAAATTCCATTTAATCATTCATAGTATTATACAATTTTTTACTATCTCAAACAACCCTAAAAGCCTTGATTTTTAAGCAAAATAACCCGTTTTTGCATCATGTTTTTCATCATGTATTTAAATGCAAACACCGCGCTGTAAA
>CADCQD010000136.1 GCA_902803485.1 uncultured Eubacteriales bacterium
GAATATCGTGGTGGATGACATCAATGAGCAGTTTTCTGCCGTTACTCTGACGATGCCCGGACAGTTTTCCTATATTGCCTACCGGGGTACGGACGATACCATTGCGGGATGGAAGGAAGACTGCTGTATGGCCTTCACGGAAGAGATCCCCGCAAGAGAAGACGCCCTCAGGTACCTGCTCGAGACAGCGGACCGCGTGACGGAGCCCCTGATCCTGGGCGGGCATTCCAAGGGCGGGAATCTGGCGGTATATGCCGCGGCGAAAGCGCCTTATTCTGTGAAGAAGCGGATCCGCCATGTTTATTCCAATGACGGTCCCGGTTTTGATGAAGCGTTCTTTCAGACGGACGATTATCTGCTGATCCGGAGCAGAGTCACGCTGATCATGCCGAAGTGCTCGATCATCGGCGCGATTTTCGAGCAGGACTGCGAGCAGGTGATCGTGGAATGTTCCAGGCAGGGGATCCTGGCGCATAATCCTTTTACCTGGGAGGTCCTGGGTACACAGTTCGTCCGGGCAGACGCTCTGGTGAAGAGCAGCCGGGCGTTCCGGCTGGGGATGCACCGGGCGCTGAATGGCATGACGCCGGAAGAAAAACGGCAGTTTACGAATTCCATGTTTGATTCCCTGACCGTTACCGGCGCAAGGACGATTACCGACCTGACCAGGTTAAAGCCGAGGGAGGCGCTGGAGATCGGACATATGCTCCGGGACCGCCGGGAGATCCTGATCGTGATCTCGAGGATCTTCCAGGAAAGCGCCCATGAATATATAGACGCGTAACAGACATGAAAGATCAAGAAATCTGACCGGAAAGGTGGAAAAGATTTGAGTACAAACCGAATAACGAGCCTGTCCGGGGTATGGACTTTAACAGCAAAAAACGGTAAGACCGGGGATATGAAGATCCCTGGGACGCTGGATGAGAGCAATATCGGATATATTGACGCGGGAAACGCGGAAGCCGCGGAGGACAGTGAACGTGAATTCGCGGAGGACGCGGAAAACCGGGAAGAGCCGGATGAGGATACGGTCATTCTGACCAGGTTCACAAGAAAATATACTTATACCGGAGCCGTGCGTATTTCCCGGATGCTGACTTATCAGGAAACGCCGGGGAAACGGCTGTTTCTGGAAGTGGAACGGGCGCGTGTCCTATCTCTTTATATCGACGGGATAGAGGTACCGTATTATAACCTGCCGTCTCTCAGCACACCGCATATTTTTGAAGTAACGGGTCTCCTGAACGGGAACCATATGATCACCCTGATCTCGGACAACAGTTATCCTGGACTTCCGAAGGAAGAACTGATGTGTTCCGCGGCGGCAAATGATGATTCCCAGACGAACTGGAACGGCCTTCTGGGCTATGTGCGTCTCCGGGAGGAGGAAGAGGTTTTCGCGGAACGGGTGATCGTCCGTCCGCAGAAAGATGGCACCCTGTCCATTTACATTGAAATATCTTCCATGCAGGAGGGTACGGAGACGGTAAAGATCTCATCTCCGGTCCTTCGTCACGATTATGAGCAGGAGTTTACTCTGAATAAGGCATATCAGGGTTTTGTTGCCGGCGGCCTTACGATCCGTGACGACGTGGATATTGAAAAATGGGATGAAGGCGAAGGAAAGCTGCAGGAATTTACAGTGACGATCCGCGGACAGGAAAAGACGGTGCGGTTCGGTCTCCGGAATTTCGGCACGGACGCGGAAGGGTATCTGGTACTGAACGGCCGGCGGATCTTTCTCCGGGGGGAGACCAGCTTAGCTGTTCATCCGGAGACGGGTTATCTGCCCATGGATACGGCCCGGTGGACCGCGATCCTGAAGCGTTACCGTGAATACGGCGTGAATTTCGTGCGGTTTTCATCTCACTGTCCGCCGGATGCCGCTTTTACGGCGGCAGACGAGCTGGGGATGTTCCTGATGCCGGAGCTTTCACTGAAAAAGCCCGCCGGCGGATTAATGACGGAAGAAGGGATGGAGTATTACCTGAGCGAGCTGATCCAGATCCTTCGTACATACGGAAATCATCCCTCATTTATGATGCTTTCCCTGGGCTCGGAGCTTTCTCCGGATGAATCCGGCGCGGCCTTTTACGAAAAGATGCTGAAGACCGCGAAAGCCGTGGACGATACGCGGCTGTACACGGTTTCCTCGGATACGTCGCTGACGGGTACGGCGCTTTTCGCGGATAATGACTTCCTTCTGACCGCAAGTTACGGGAACTCCGCGCTTCGCGGCACGTTTGCTGCCGTGAGCCGCGTTGCGGGTATGCAGGGAGACCTGAATAACGAGTATCCGGACGAACGGACCGATTATCAGGACGCTGTCAGCGCGCTCCGGCATCTCAGGAAGATCCCGGTGATCAGTCTGGAGGCGGGGCAGTATGAGACCCTGCCGGATTTCCATGAGATCGATCTGTTTTACGGGTTTCTTTCTCCGGACAATCTACGTTTCATGAGGAAGGCGGCAGAGGACCTGAACCTGCTGAAAAACTGGGATCATTACGTGGAGGCCTCCGGCGAACTGGCGAAGCGCTGCTACCGGATGGAGATCGAGCGGGCGCTGCGCACGGAATCTTTATCCGGGATCACGCTCAAATCACTTCAGGATTATCCTGGAGAAGGCCTGGCAGCGGTCGGCATGATGAATTCTCATCTTCAGCCGAAACCGTACCCCTTTTCTGACCCGAAGAGTTTCCGGGCATTCTTTAACGAGGCGCTCCCGCTGCTTCTGCTGGAGAGGTATACGTACAATTACGGCGACGTCCTGACGGCAGAAGCTAAGTTCGCGAATTATGGCAGGACGCCGGTGACCGGTATCCCGGAATATCAGATCCGGGGCGGGGATTTTCTTGTGAAGGGCAGTTTTGGAGAAGAAGTCACAGCCGTACCCGGAAAACTGACACGGCTCGGCACCTTATCCATACCGCTTGAAGGGGAAGGCATCGATCTGAAAAAGGCGTGCAAACTGACCATCACGGTGAAACTGGCAAAGAACGAAAACAGCTGGCAGATCTGGGTCTATCCGCTGGAGCTCCCGCTCTGTCCGGAAGATATTTACGAGACCCAGATCCTGGATTATAATGTATGGCGTGTGCTGGAAGAGGGCGGAAAGGTATTCCTGACGCCGCCGGCCACCCGGGAAGCGCTGCCCATATCTGTGAGAACACAGTTTTCCACGAATTTCTGGAGCGTTTACGAACATTCCAGACAGAACGGGACCATGGGGCAGTATATTGACGCTGCGCATCCGGTCTTCAGTAATTTCCCGACGGAAGCATGGACGGATCTCCAGTGGTGGCCGATGGCGAATTCCCGGGCAGTGATCCTTCCGCGGGACGTGAAGTCCCTGGTAACGGTCATGGACAGCACGTATTACCTGCGTCCGCTTTCCCAGCTATTTGAATTCCGGGCCGGGCGCGGCAGCATCCTGTTCTCTTCCATGGGCCTGAAGGAAAAGCTGATCTATCCGGAAGTCCGGGCGCTTTTATCCGGGATCTATAATTACATGGCATCCTATGATTTCTCGCCCTCCGGGGAACTGAGAACAGAAGAACTCAAAAAACTTATGATCACAGCCACAGGTACGCAGTGACGCAAGAGGAGCAGATCTTGAAACATGATGAAAGAATAGCCTCTTCGGACCGGGAACAGCTCAGAGAGGAACTGATCAGGCGGAGCGAAGAAAGTTTTATGCGCGCCAATGACCCGGCGTATCTGGACAGAGAACGCTACCGGATCCGGGGCAGGATCCGGACGGTCTTTACGGTGGCTGCGATCGTCATGGCGTTTATATCAGCAATTGTTTTATATCTTTGTAATTACACATATACGACCTACAGCGTGGACCGTACATGGAAACAGAACGCGTTAGGCGCTGCCGCGCTGTACGCGTTTGATGAAGGCAGCATCCTTTTGGGTACGGATTCCGTCTCTTATCAGAAGGACGGAAATACGGAGTGGACGTCGCCCCTCAGGACCGGAAGCTTCCGGCTGGTAACGGAGAGCGGGTATTTTGCCCTCTATGACAGAAACGGCTATCAGGTGCATATCGGCGACAGATCCGGTATCCTCAGTACCGTGAAAGTTTCCAGAAAGATCCTCGGCGCGGATATTTCCGCTTCCGGCGTCCTTGCGGTTTATACAGAGAGTAAGGACGCGGCGTATATTTCGTACTTTGACCGCTTCGGAAACCGGCTTTCCGTGGAGGTAAAGACTGTGCTGGACGTCAGCGGATATCCCATGCACATCGCGGTCTCTCCGGACGGGCAGAAGCTGGCTGTCGTATACTACAGTATCGCGAACGGTATAGGCGAAAGCCGGCTGGTACTGTATGATTTCCAGCTTGGCCGTTCCAGTTCCTCCTATGTGGTCTTTACCAGGGAGGATTATGACGAACGGGAATCGCTGCTGGTGGACTGCGATTTCCTGGACGACCGGCATCTTGTGGCTGTGGGAGACAAGGAAGCCACATTTGTAACGTATGATAAACCGGACGCCGTCGCTGTGGAGACGGTGATGTTCGACGCGCCGGTCCGGTCCGTCAGTTTTACGGACTCCGGATTCCTGACGGTGCAGGAGAGGGAAAAAGGCACGTTCTGCGTGGTCTATAACGGCTCCGGCAAGGTCAGTACGGAATTCCGGGCACCGTCCGAATACACCTCGGTGATCACGGATGAACGCTACATCCTCTTCCTGAATAAGGAAAAGGTGTATTTGTATAATCTTTCCGGGCAGCAGCGCTATGAAGGCGCCCTGGTGAGCGCACCGCTTTCCATGGCCGCTTCCGGAAGCCGCAGTTTTGTTATCAATACCGGCACAGAGCTGGAAATCATTACATATAAATGATCCAAGGAGGAAGATCAATGAAAAACATCGAGACCATGTCGGTCAACGCGATCCGCGTACTTTCCGCGGACGCCATTCAGAAGGCAAAATCCGGGCATCCCGGCCTGCCCCTGGGCAGCGCGGCCATGGCGTACGAGCTTTTTGCTCATCACATGAAGCATAATCCGAAGGATCCGGCATGGGCGGACCGGGACCGGTTCGTACTGTCCGGCGGCCACGGATCCATGCTCCTGTATTCGCTTCTTCATCTGTTTGGTTACGGTCTGACGCTGGATGATCTGAAGCAGTTTCGCCAGTTCGGCTCCCTGACTCCCGGCCATCCGGAATACCGGCATACCGTAGGAGTGGAAGCCACCACCGGCCCTCTGGGCGCCGGTATGGCTATGGCTGTCGGCATGGCAATGGCGGAAGCCCACCTTGCGGCGGAATTCAATAAAGAAGGCTATCCTGTAGTGGATCATTTCACTTATGCCCTGGGCGGCGACGGCTGCATGATGGAAGGCATCACCTCGGAAGCGTTCTCTCTGGCAGGCACCCTGGGACTGGGCAAGCTGATCATTTTCTATGATTCCAACAATATCACCATTGAAGGCAATACGGATATCGCGTTTACAGAAGACGTGCAGAAACGTGTTTCCGGCTACGGGTTCCAGCTGCTGGAGGTGGAAGACGGCAATGACCTTGCAGCCATTGGCGCGGCCATCGAAGAGGCAAAGAAGGATCTGACCCGTCCTACACTGATCACAGTCCACACCACCATCGGATACGGCGCCCCCGGAAAACAGGGTACGGCAGCGGCACACGGCGAGCCGCTGGGTGAAGAGACCATCCTCGGCATGAAGGAATTCTTCGAGTGGCCTTCCACGGAACCCTTCTTTGTTCCGGATGAAGTATACGCGCATTATAACGAGATCATTGAGGGACTTGCGAAGCCGGAAGACGACTGGAACAGACTCTTCGCGGAATATTGTGAAAAGTTCCCGGAGATGAAGGAAAAATGGGACTTCTGGTTTGACCGTTCCAAGGTCGCGGAAGCCCTGGACCAGCCTTCCTTCTGGCAGGGCTGCGAAAAGGCTGAGGCTACCAGGAATCTTTCCAATGTAGCCATCAATAACGCGAAAGATCTGCTGCCGAACCTGTTTGGCGGTTCAGCGGACCTCGCGCCGTCCAATAAGACCAACATGAAAGGCGCCGGCGACTTCAGCAAGGAGGATTATACAGGCCGCAATATCCATTTCGGCATCCGTGAGCTGGCAATGGCAGCTATTGGCAACGGTATGACGCTTCACGGAGGACTCCTTCCGTACGTTGCCACCTTCTTTGTATTCAGTGACTACACGAAGCCCATGGCCCGTCTTTCCGCGATCATGGGTACGCCGCTGGTCTATGTATTCTCGCATGATTCCATCGGTGTAGGCGAGGATGGCCCTACGCATGAACCGGTAGAACAGGCAGCCATGCTCCGGGCGCTTCCGAACTTCCATCTCTTCCGTCCCGCGGACGCGATGGAAACGAACGCCGCCTGGTTCGCTGCGCTGACATCGGAAAAAACGCCTACGGCACTGGCGCTGACCCGTCAGAATCTGCCGCAGCTTCCGGGTTCTTCCAGAGAAGCGCTGAAGGGTGCGTATATCATTTCCGAGTGTCAGGGCAGCAAGCCGGATGCCATCATTATCGCTTCCGGATCCGAAGTCTCCATCTCCATCGAGGCGCAGGAACAGCTGCTGAAGGAAGGTATTGATGCCCGCGTAGTATCCATGCCCTGTATGGATATCTTTGAGGAGCAGCCGGAAGAGTACAAGGAGAAGATCCTTCCGAAGGAGATCCGCGCGAGAGTAGCGGTGGAAGCGCTGTCCGCCTTTGGATGGGACCGCTATACCGGTTTCGACGGAGAGATCATCGCGATGCATTCCTTCGGCGCGTCCGCTCCGTATAAGTACCTGTTCCCGCTGTACGGCTTTACTACGGAGAACGTAGTCGCGGCAGTGAAGCGCGTCACCGGAAAGGCATGATCTTCATAGAATTATGTGCTTGCAAAAACGCATATTTGTGTTATGATTCAGTTGGTTCAATATATATTTCAAATATAGAAAGGCGGTATCAGTTTTATGGCATTAGTTACAAGTAAAGAGATGTTCGAGAAGGCCTATAACGGCGGCTACGCCATCGGCGCTTTTAACGTAAACAACATGGAGATCGTCCAGGGTATTACGGAAGCGGCTGCTGAGCTTAAGAGCCCCATCATCCTTCAGGCATCCGCAGGAGCAAGAAAGTACGCGAACTCCATCTACCTTGTCAAGCTGGTAGAGGCAGCGGTTGAGCTTCATCCGGAGATCCCCATGGTCCTTCATCTGGACCACGGCGCAGATTTCCAGACCTGCAAAGACTGCATCGACAGCGGTTTCACCTCTGTAATGATCGACTACTCCAGCCATCCCTTCGAAGAGAATATCGAAGTTTCCAGACAGGTTGCTGAGTACGCGCACGAGCACGGCGTTGTGGTCGAAGCTGAACTGGGTACCCTGGCGGGCATCGAGGACGCTGTTTCTGTAGAGGCTGAGAAGGCGATGTTTACGGATCCCGACCAGGTCGAGGAATTCGTAAAGAAGACCGGCGTAGACTCTCTGGCCATTGCCATCGGCACCTCTCACGGCGCATATAAGTTCAAACCCGGCACAGATCCGAAGCTTCGTCTGGACATCCTGGCCGAGGTAGCGAGAAGACTTCCCGGCTTCCCCATCGTTCTTCATGGTTCTTCTTCTGTTCCGCAGGAATACGTGAAGATCATCAACGAGCACGGCGGCGCGCTGAA
>CADCQD010000137.1 GCA_902803485.1 uncultured Eubacteriales bacterium
CGATGGAGGGACTCGAACCCCCAACCTGCTGATTACAAATCAGCTGCTCTGCCAATTGAGCCACATCGGCGTCTGGTAAAACCAACAGGACAATTATAATGGACTAAACGTGAATTGTCAACATGTTTTTCAGTTCTGTTTGACCGTCCTTTTCAATTCGGTTTGATCGGTTCCAGGTAGCGGTTTACCACACGGATCTCCATCTCTTCCGCGCGCAGCAGGTCGGTTTCTGAAATGCCTTTTCCGGTCACCAGCATCATCTTTGCGTACTTGCCCCCGAAGCGTGCCGCTACTGCTGCCAGCTCGTACAGTGCGTTTTTATCTGCGCCGCCGATCTTGCAGGAGACGAAGGTGGGGATCAGCCCGTGCAGCGCCAGTACGTCGATCTCATTCAGCACGTCCCGGCCGGAGCTGTTATGGATCACACCATCCCAGTCCAGATGCACGCCCACCTTACAGTTCGGAGTTTTCGCCCGCAGGAGTTCATAGGTGTGCAGCTCCAGGATACTGCCGGCATCCAGCAGGATATTGCGGGCTGTACGGGTACGGAAGCGGAACCGGCATTCCCGGCGTCCGATCTCCACATCCTGAAGGACGCCCCGGGATCCCGCGTCTTTCAAAAACGTCTCAAACATATCCTGGGAGAGCACCCGGGAGCGGCCCAGCGCATCCCGTACGTCTCTGTCCTCCAGCGTGATCTGAAGGCCGTCCGTCTTCAGCAGCTTCTGGAACAGCCCGGAGATCGTCGTCCAGCTGTCTTCATACTTTTTGAAAAGAGACCAGAGCGAATCCACCAGCTTTCGGGTCGCTTCATCGTCGATCCCTTTGATCTCCTTGTGCATCCGGTAGTTGATGATCCCGCCGTACATTTCAATATAGCGGTCCAGGTCCAGTTCCACCGCCTGCGGAGTCACAAGGGCGGACATCCGGCGCGCCTTATCTTCACAATATTCGATCAGGCGGTCCTCACTGATCCAGTACAGATGCATCGGCAGTTCCAGTTCCCGTTCCAGCATCCCGAAAGCTGCCAGCACCTGGCCCTTTCCGCCGGTCAGGTCCAGAAAGACCCCGTTACCATAGACGCGTTCATTCGCCGTCTCCTCCCGGATCTTTCTGAGGATCCCTTCCAGATTTGTCCTGCTCACCGTATGGAATTCCACCCGGCCCACGTTGCAGTATTTTTTCAGGAAATTCTCCGTTTCCTTTTTTCTGAGCGCCAGATAATCCTCATATGCGATAAAGATCACCTTATCAAACCGCCAGTGCATGGCAGTCACCAGGTTCTCCACCGGTTCTTTACTCAGAAACCTGATCAATACGTTCATGAATACTCCTTATGTGGATACAGCCAGGGGGACGGTTCTCCTGGCTATGTCGCAGGACAGTGGTAGCCGGGAGCGGCCAAGAGAACCGTCCCCCTGGCTGCGTTGCAGGACAGTGGTGGCCGGGGGCGGCCAGGAGAACCGTCCCCCTGGCTGTCCCTGGCTGCCCCCGGCTGCCCCTTGCTGTGTTATGCTGTGATTCCGAAGCGGGTGAGGTTCCGGCTGCTGATGGCAAGGCTGTCAAAGGGATCGCCTTTACAGATGTCCTGCTCTACGATGTAGTACTCCACACCGATGTCCCGGCAGGCTTTGATGATGTCCGGCCAGTTCAGGCTGCCTTCGCCGATCTCCGCGAACTGCTTATGTACTTCTTCGATCTTCACGGCGCCGCCTACGATGGCGTAGTCTTTGAAGTGTACTACGCTCATGCGGCCTTTGACTTTCTGGATCCATTCCACGACGCTGACGCCGCCTGCGGTCAGCCAGTGGGTGTCAAGGCAGAAATGCAGCGCGTCCGGATCTGTTTCTCCAAAGATGATGTCCATGCCCTTCAGGCCGCCGCCTAATGCGAAGAACTCCAGGGCGTGGGAATGATACATCAGGTGCAGGCCTTCCTTTGCCAGCAGTCCGCCTACGCGGTTGACCTGCTCCGCGAATTTGTGATAGCCTTCTTCGCACTCGCGCCATTCTTTTCTGAGGGTGCCGATGCTGACTTCATTTACGCCGTAGAGATGCGCTTTTTCCACGATCCCCGCGACAAGTGAGGGGTCCTGGTCGATGGCGTCCAGGTCGCCGTTTACTGAACAATCCCTGAGATCCAGGTCCTTCAGCATGGCCAGAAGTTCCATTTCGTCAACGTCTGCTGTCGGATATGCCTGTACGCAGTTGTAGCCCATGTCCCGGATCTTCCGAAGGGCTTCATAGTACGCTTCTTTTGAGCCGATACAGTCTCTGACTGTATAGATCTGTACACCTTTGTTCATGAAAGAGCCTCCTGTAATGTATTTTAACGCGGTCTATGAAAGACCCGCAGAGTTTCCATAAAACAATGATCAGTATTTCCCGGTTTCCATAAAACAGTGAATCAGTATTTCCCGGTTTCCCGGAACAGTTCCAATCCGCGTTTCAGCCTGCTGATGCCGTCTTCCATCATGGCCTTCGGGCACGCGGTATTGAAGCGGAGGAAGGTCTCTCCTCCGGGTCCGTACTGTCCGCCTCTGGAGAGTACCAGGCCGGTCTTTTCCCGAAGGAACCGCGTAAGCAGGTCTCCGTCTTCGGTGATCCCGCGGATATCCAGCCAGAGGAGATAGGTCGCTTCGGAGTCCACTACTGAAAGCCCCGGGATCTCTTCTGCCGCCTTCCGGAGCAGGCACCGGTTCTCATAAGTATATGCCCGCATTTCGTCCAGCCACTGCCCGCCCTTTGTAAACGCTGCTACTGCGGCGTCGATGGCAAACGCGCTGGGCTCCGCCACCTCGTCCGTATTCAGGGCCCGCCACATTTTATGGCGGAGGAAGGGGTCCGGGACCATGACCGCCGCGGTCTGCAGTCCCGCCAGATTAAAGCACTTGGTGGGAGCGATGCAGGTGACGCTGATCCGGGCGCAGGTGTCCGATGCGGAGGCAAAGGGCACGTATTCTTTTCCGGGATCTGTAATGTCGCAGTGGATCTCATCGGAGATCACCGTGACGCCGTATTCCGCTGCCAGCTCCCCGATCCTCGAGAGCGTCCCCTTATCCCAGATCTTTCCGATGGGATTATGGGGATTGCAGAGGATCATGAGAGAGGTCTGGGGATCCGAAAGCTTTTCTTCAAGATCTTTCCAGTCGATCCGGTAGCTGCCGTCCTCATAGATCAGCGGGCTTTCCAGGACCTTGCGTCCGTTATTCAGGATCGAATTATAGAAAATGTTATAGACCGGCGTCTGGATCAGCACATTTTCCGCGGGGGTGGTCAGTTTCCGGACCGCAGAAGAAATGGCCGGGATCACGCCGGTGCAGAACACCAGATATTCCTTTTCGATCGTAAGGCCGTGCCGGTTCTTCCACCAGTCCATATATGCCTGGTACCAGACGTCCGGGATATCCGTATACCCGAAGATCCCGTTATCCAGCCTTGTCTGAAGCGCTTCCCGGATCTCCGGCGCCGCTTTGAATTCCATGTCCGCCATGGAGAGCGGCAGCTCGTTTTCCAGAACGTCCCACTTGGACGCCCAGGTTTTTCTCCGGTCTGTTATTGTATCAAAATCGTATGTGTATGTTCCCATGATCATCCTCACACTGTGATCCTCCGTCTGTCCTCTTCTGCCGAATGCCTGGCCGCATCCGGCGGCGGTCCGGCCCCTTCAGGCAGGTACCTTGCACCATCCCGTGTCAGTCCAGCTTCTCCAGACGGGATATTTTTATCTTCCCCGGATGCCTTCCAGGAAGGCTTTCGCGCGGTCTGTTTTCGGCGACGTGAAGAAGACGTCTGACGAATCTTCTTCCACGATCAGCCCGTCCTCCATGAGGATCACGCGGTCCGCGCCCCGGCGGGCAAATTCCATCTCGTGGGTCACCACCACCATGGTGGTGCCTTCATCCGCCAGTTTTTCCATGACGTTCAGCACTTCGCCGGTCAGTTCCGGATCCAGCGCGGAGGTGGGTTCGTCAAAGAAGATCACTCCGGGTTCCGAGACCATTGCCCTCGCGATGGCCACACGCTGCTGCTGTCCGCCGGAGAGCCGGGAGGGATAGAAGTCCTTATGGTCCAGCATGCCGACCCGTTCTAAGGCCTTCATTCCCCGGTCCACGGCTTCTTTCTTGTCCATTTTTCTCGCGATGATCAGGCCTTCCGTCACGTTCTCCAGCGCGGTCTTATTGCCGAAAAGCTGGTAATTCTGGAATACGAATCCGATCTTCTTTCTGTAATTCAGGATATCTTTCTTCGAGGAATGGTGAAGATCGTATTCTTTTCCGTCAAAAATGACCTTTCCGCCGTCCGCTGTCTCTAAAAAACTGAGACACCGGAGCATGGTGGTCTTCCCGGAACCGCTGGGCCCCAGTACCGCAATGACGTCGCCGTCATTTACGCGGAAGCTGACGTCCTTCAATACCTCTTTCTCCCCGAATCTCTTTTGTATATTCATTACCTCGATCATGATCAGCGCTTCCTTTCCATTCTGCGTTCCACCAGCCGCTGGATCCACGTCAGCAGCGTGCAGATGATGAGATAGATCAGGCCGGCCTCCAGATAAAGCCAGAAGTAATCATAGGTACGGGAGGCGATCCGCTGCGCCTGGGCCATGATCTCTACCACGGCGATGCTGTATGCCAGGGACGTATCTTTCACCAGGCCGATCAGCGAATTGGAAAGCGGCGGGAACGCGGCGGTCATGGCCTGCGGTATGATCACGCGCCGCATGGCCTGGGGGAAGGTCATTCCCACGCAGTAGCAGGCTTCCAGCTGCCCCTTCGGTACGGACTCAATGGCGCCTCGGATGGTTTCCGAGCAGTACGCGCCCACGCTTAAGGAAAGCACGATGATGGCGCTGGGAAAAGCGGACATGGTGATGCCGATGCTCGGCAGTCCGAAGTAGACCACAAATAGCTGCACCAGCATGGGGGTGCCGCGGATGATCCATACATAGAAGCGCGCCAGCTGCCGGAGCACCGGGATCTTCGCGATCTGCACCAGGGCCGTCATCAGCGCGATCATGATGCCGATGGTAAAGGAGATCGCGGTCAGGGGGACGGTCACCTTCAGCGCTGTTAAAAGAAGTTTAGGGAAAGATTCTATCAGTTCCTGAAGAATTCGTTCAGTCATTCAAAGACTCCAATCTGGTCGCCGGCGGGCGGCATCCGCTGCCCGGCCGGTGTATTCTGTAGATTTGTTCTGAAGCAGGAACCGCAGACCAGACAGCCTGCGGTTCCAAGACTAAAGCAGCCGGATGATCTTATTTATTCTCCGTGACGTCCACGCCGAAGTACTTTTCAGATACTTCCTTCAGTTCTCCGCTTTCCAGCGCTTTCTGAAGAGCTTCGTTGATGGCGTCCACGAGCCTCGTCTCGCCCTTCTTTACAGGAATATAAGAACTGGGTTCCGGATCTGATGTAACAGCGATCTTCACGTCAGCATCGGGCTGTTCCTTCATATAGTCCGCGAATGCGGTGATGTAGTTCAGTGTGCAGTCCGCACGGCCGTTCAGGACTTCGGAAATGGACTGCGCCATCGCGTTTACAGGATCCAGCTCCGCGCCGTACTCCAGGGCCAGGGCGCCCCAGGTGCTGGTGGATTCATTTGCCGCGATCTTGCCTTCCAGATCTTCAAAAGAGTTGATCTCATCATAATCTCCTCTGACGAGGATGCCGCCCCGAACGAATGCGTAGGGGTTCGAGAAATCATATTTCTCAGCCCGCTCTTCGGTATAGCCTACTTCATTGATAACGGTGTCGATCTGTCCGGCATCCAGCGCCGCGAAGATCGAGCCCCATTCCATTTCCACATATTCGACCTTCACGCCCAGGTATTTCGCGACCAGCGCCGCAACTTCCACGTCAAAGCCGACCAGTTCGTCATTTTCATTATGATAGGTGTTGGGAGGATAGGTTCCTTCTGTTCCGACGCGGATCACGCCCCGTTCCTGGATCTGGGCAAGAAGATCTTTGGTCTCCTCTTCCGCCTGGGCTTCTCCTCCGTCATTCACGCTGACGGTCACACAGCCGGTGAAAAGCAGCACTGCCGCAAGCGACAGGCAAAGTGCCATTCTGATGATTTTTTTCATTGTTGTCTCCTCTTATTTTTTCTTTGCGATCATCTCCATCAGTTCCAGCCGCTGCTCATCCGTCAGACGAGAAAGGTTGGAGCACAGAAGATGTTTGATCTCCTTAAAGGAGATCTCCTCTTCGTTGCCTGTCAGATATTCTACGGAAACATTGAGCTTCTCCGCGATCCGTACAAGTACGTCCATACAGGGCTTCCGGCTTCCGTTCACATATCTGGACATGGAGGCTTCATCCACACCGCACATACCGGCCAGCTCCCTTTGTGTCAGGCCCTGCTCGGTCAGTGTACTGGACAAGCGTTCATTAAAATTCATATGCCGCACCTCCTTGCCGGAAATTATAGCACAACTTGTCACATTGTCAAGTATGCTGAGATCCGAATTACACACTTCCCGAAAGCTCAGATCCCGTTCTGGGTGACCATATTTGCCCAGAAATTCATGTAGCTTCCCAGGATCCCGCCATGGCCGTTGTCCGGTTCATCCGGGTCATAGGGGAGCCTTGGCGCTTCCAGTTCCTCGATTTCTGCGATCTCTCCGGAAAGATAATCCCGCACCAGCTCCTGAGCCGCGGAAAGACGCGCCGTAAGCCCGCCGAACCGGATGTCATGGATCTCAAATCCAAAGGCGCTGTTGTCCTTCATCCACTGCGTCCTGAGCGTCCGGTGCAGCGTTTCCGTCTTTTCCACCGCCGCGGGGATCACCTCATCCGCAAGTACCCGCAAAGCCTCCCGGTCATCCGCGTCATAGGCGGCCTTCAGCTTCCTGCCAAGTTCAGCCTTCACGGACAGGACGTCCGCAAGGGCGATGAAGGTGTCATAAATATACCGGTATTTTTCCGGAGCCTCTTCGCGTTCCGCCGTGAGCCTCGCGGTTTCCGCGGCGTAGAATTCATCCGCGCCTTCCGGGACGTGCCGGTCAAACTTGCCCTGCAGCGCGTCCTGGTAAAGCATGTACCGCGTAGGA
>CADCQD010000138.1 GCA_902803485.1 uncultured Eubacteriales bacterium
CAGCCTTTCAGCATTTATTGCAAACGATCATCTATACCGTATATATTACGCCAATCCGCACAGTTTACGCAAGTCAAGAATTCCCCCACGCATCCGGCAAAATTCGTATAATTTGCCGAATGTTACAGCAGGTGCCAGGTACCTTTACAAAACCGTTACGGGACTGTTACGATCCTTAGCATTTCCGCAATCACTCCGTAAAGGTACCTGGCACCTGCTGTAACATATGATGGGGCGAAAAACCGGTTGAAGATTGTTGGTAATTGGTGTACCATGATGGATAAGCTATATGGTAAAGGAGCAAGTATGAATAAGACTGCTGTTGTGACGGGCGGAAGCCATAATATCGGCCAGGGGATCGCGATCGTCCTGGCGGAGCACGGCTATGATGTCGCTATCACTTATCATAACCGGCGCGATGGCGCGCTGGATACGCAAAGAGAAATCGAAAAGCTGGGCAGGAGATGCTTTATCTACCATGCCGCACTGGAGCAGGCGGAGGTGCCGCAGCAGGTCATGGATCAGGCGCACCGGGATCTGGGGCGGATCGACCTTCTGGTGTGCAATGCCGGAAACGGCGGGTTCCGCGGTTCTGTGCTTTCTGTGACGCCGGAGGAAGTGAACCAGGTTTTTGAGGTGAATTTCAGGAATTATATTTTGTGCGCGGGTGCAGCTGCCAGGTATATGGTGAAGGACGGGATCGCGGGAAATATCATTTTTATCACATCTTCCCGATGGGAAATGGCTTATCCGGACGATTATCTCTACGGTGGCTTTAAGGCCTGCGTGGAGCGTGCTGCCCGGTCGATGGCCCTGGATCTTTCTTCCTATAATATCCGTGTGAACTGCATCGCGCCGGGGGCTACCTGGAATCCGCCGCCGGAGATGCGGGACCGCGTGAATTCTCCTTTCGTGAAGGAATCCATTCCGCTGCACCGTGTGGGTTCTCCCAGGGACAATGGTGAAGCTGCAGCCTTCCTGGCCAGTGATCAGGCTTCATATATCACCGGCATTACCATCCGGGTGGATGGCGGACTGATCCTTCCGGGCATGCTGGAGGGGACGGAGAAGATCCCCTGGGTCCGGGAGGAATGGAAAAAGAAAATGTACGACCAGGCAATGGAAATGATGGACCATCAGGAGGAGGGCGAGTAAATGTTCCAGAATATCGGATTTATCGGCACCGGAAATATGGGGAGCGCTGTCGCGACCGCCGTCTTAAAGAGCGGGCGCTTCGGCACTTTGTACCTTGCGAACAGGACCAGGAGCAAGGCGGAAGAACTTCGTTCCCTGCTCCTTAAGATCAAAGCTGACGCGGACATCCGGGTTGCTGAAAACGCGGAGGTCGCGCAGAACTGCAATCTGATCTTCCTCTGCGTGAAACCGCAGATGATGAAGGATATGCTGGACGGGATCCGCGCGCAATTGACCGCAAGGCGTGACCGGCTGGTCCTCTGTACCATGGCCGGCGGCATGTCCATCGACACCCTGATCCAGATGTCCGGCATTCAGCCGATGATCCGCATCATGCCCAACACTCCGGCAGGGATCGGCGCGGGCATCATCCAGTACTGCGGCAAAAATGTGACTGATCAGGAGCTCCTGGAGGTTCGTGAAGCCCTGAAACCTGCGGGTGCTGTGGTCCCGCTGGAAGAAAGGCTGATCGACGCCGCGTCCTGTGTGTCCGGCTGCGGGCCGGCCTGGGCATATATGTTCGCGGAAGCGCTGGCGGATGGAGGTGTGGCCTGCGGGCTGCCCCGGGAACAGGCACTGGCTTTCGCTGCCGGCATGATGAGAGGCGCGGCGGAAATGATCGACCAGTCCTATCAGCATCCCGGCGCATTAAAAGACGCGGTCTGCTCTCCCGGCGGCGCCACCATTCAAGGTGTACGGGTCCTGGAAGAACGGGGATTCCGCGGTGCTGTAATGGACGCGGTGATCGCCGCGTACGAAAAGACCATCAAAATGGGCTGATAGAGCTGCACACAAACAGCAATGCTGACAGAAGGGAAATTACATGAGAATCATAGTCAAAGTCGGTACATCTACTCTCGCGCACGCAACCGGGCATGTGAATATCCGCCATATGGAACGCCTGGTCAAGGTGCTTTCAGATCTGAAAAACGCCGGGAATGAGATCATCCTCGTTTCTTCCGGCGCCATCGCCATGGGAGTGGGCAAGATGAATCTGCCGGGACGGCCGGAGGATATTCCCGGAAAACAGGCCGCCGCCGCTGTGGGGCAATGTGAGCTGATGTATACCTATGACCGTCTGTTCAGCGAATACAATCATACCGTCGCCCAGATCCTTCTGACCGCGGACGACGTGGAAAATGATGACCGCCGCGCGAATTTTGAAAATACGATGGAGAGGCTCCTGTCTCTCCGGGTCCTGCCGGTCATCAATGAAAATGATACGATCGGCACCGCGGAGATCGCGGTGGGCGACAATGATACACTGGCGGCCATCGTAGCTGAAAGCACCCGGGCAGATCTTCTGATCCTGCTTTCGGATATTGACGGACTATATACCGCGGATCCCCATACGGATCCGCAGGCGGAGCTGATCCCTGTGGTCCGCGAGATCACCCCGGAGCTGGAAGCCCTGGCCGGAAATGAAGGAAGCGCTCTGGGCACCGGCGGAATGGTCACGAAGCTTCGGGCTGCGAAGCTGGTTACGGAAAATGGCTGCGATATGGTCATTATGAACGGTGATCACGCGGAGCTCCTGTATGATCTTCTGGAAGGAAAACCCGTCGGCACCCGCTTTCTCGGGAAGCAGTAACAACGAAATTTCGCGGCGTGATATTCGCCGGAAAGGAATACCTATGACGACACACGAACTTCTCCTGAAAGCCCGGAACGCGAAACGTGCAATGGCTGCCGCTTCGGAAGCCGCGAAAAACCAGGCGCTTCTCTTCATGGCAGACGCGCTTCTGGCTCATACGGATGAGATCCTTCATGAAAACGCGCTGGATATGGAAGCCGCGAAGGACACCATCTCTTCAGTCATGCTGGACCGTCTGGCGCTTTCCGAAAGCCGGATCCGCGGCATGGCGGACGGTATACGCGACGTAGCTGCGCTGCCGGATCCATGCGGCAATGTACTTTCTGAAACCATCCGCCCGAACGGCCTGGTGATCCGGAAGATCTCTGTTCCCATGGGCGTGATCGCTATTATCTATGAATCCCGGCCGAACGTCACTTCCGATGCCGCCGCGCTGGCAGTAAAGGCCGGCAGCGCCTGTGTGCTTCGTTCCGGAAAGGAAGCGCACCGGAGCGCTGCGGCAATCGTCCGGGCGATGCGGGAAGGGCTTCAGAAAGCAGGCCTCCCGGAAGACGCCGTTCTCCTTGTGGAGGATATTACGCGGGCATCCGCTTCGGAGCTGATGACTGCCCGCGGTCTGGTGGACCTTTTGATCCCCAGAGGCGGCAAGGGACTCATCAGCGCCTGTGTGGAAAACGCGAAGGTCCCGGTACTGGAAACCGGAACCGGTATCTGCCACGTTTATATCGACGCAGCTGCGGATCTTTCGAAGGCGCTGGATATTATGGAGAACGCGAAGTGCAGCCGGCCTTCGGTATGTAATGCCGCGGAGGTCTGCCTCGTGCACCGCAGCGTCGCGGAGAAATTCCTTCCAAAGCTTCAGGCACGTCTTACCAAAGACCGTGTAAACGCGGGGAAACCGAAGGTGGAACTGAAACTGGATCCGCAGGCTGCGGCCATCATCTCCGGCACGCCGGCAGGCCCGGAAGATTTTGATACGGAATTCCTGGACTATATCCTGGCGGTAAAGATCGTCGGAAGTGTGGAGGAAGCTGTCGATCATATTACGGAGCATTCCACCGGCCATTCGGACGCGATCCTCACGGAAGACCCGGACGCGGCCGCGTACTTTACTCAGCATGTAGACTCCGCTGCCGTCTACGTCAATGCCTCCACCCGGTTTACGGACGGCGGCGAATTCGGCCTGGGCTGCGAAATGGGGATCTCCACGCAGAAAATGCACGCCAGGGGTCCCATGGGCCTTCAGGAACTGTGTTCCTATAAATACGTCATTCACGGCAGCGGCCAGATCCGCTGAGAGGCATAAGAGCATTCAGATCCTCCTGCCGGGCAGTCAGGAGAATTAATAAGAAGGAGAAAAACGCATGTTCAAAACATTCCAAAACGCAGTCGAACGCCGTTTCGACAAAGAACTTCTCCGGGTGGAAGCCTGGGGCAAAGGATTCCGCGTCCGTGCTACAGAACGGGCCGGGTTTTTACCGGACAGTTTCGGAACACTTCTTCCCGCGGCACCGGATGGCGAAGTGAAGATCGAACTCCGGGACGGCGAGGCGTTTATCACCAACGCGAAGATCACCTGCCGGATCCTGGACAATGGCGAACTGAAATTCTATAGCGCAGACGGCGGCGTGCTCCTGGAGGAATACAACCGGACCCGGAATATGTACGTCAGCAGCAGTCATTTTGAAAGCGCGCTGGAGATCCTCTCCCGCACCTTTGATCCGCTGCAGGCGGCGGATGATTTCAAACTGACGGTCCGTTTTGAAGCCAGCGAAGATGAAAAGATCTTCGGCATGGGCCAGTATCAGCAGCCGTTCCTGGATGTAAAGGGCTGCATCGTAGAACTTTCCCAGCGGAATTCCCAATCCTCTGTACCCTTCATGATCAGCAGCCGCGGCTACGGCATGCTCTGGAACAATCCGGCCGTGGGACATGTGACCTTCGGAAAGAACCTGACTGAATGGGTGGCGGAATCCACAAAACAGATGGATTACTGGATCACTGCGGGAGACACACCGGCAGAGATCGAAGAAGCTTACGCGGATGTCACAGGCAAAGTCCCCATGATGCCCGCGTACGGCATGGGCTTCTGGCAGTGCAAGCTCCGTTACCAGACCCAGGATGAGATCATGGAAGTGGCGCGCCGCTACAAAAAGGAGAATATTCCTCTGGATGTGATCGTGGTGGACTATTTCCACTGGCCGCATGAAGGTGACTGGACCTTTGACGAAGATTACTGGCCGGATCCTGCAGGCATGGTACGGGAGCTGAAGGAAATGGGCATTACCCTCATGGTTTCCATCTGGCCCACCGTAGAAAAGGATTCTGTGAATTACCTCAGGATGGTGGAAGAAGGCGGCCTGGTCCGTACGGAATACGGAAAGCGTACCGCAGTCCTCGGAAACGCCTGTGTCGTAGACGTCACGAGTCCTGCAGGCCGCAACATCATGTGGGAAACCATTAAGAAAAATTACTACGAAAAAGGCATCCGTCTCTTCTGGCTGGATGAGGCAGAACCGGAGCTTTCCGGCTACGAATATAAGCACTACCGCTACTTCGCCGGTCCGGACGTAGAGATCGGCAATATGTATCCCAGAGAATATGCCCGTATGGCCTATGAAGGCATGCAGGCGGAGGGCCAGGAAAACATTGTCAACCTGATCCGCTGCGCCTGGGCAGGTTCCCAGCGTTACGGCGCCCTGGTCTGGTCCGGAGACATCGACAGCTCCTTCAAGTCCCTCAGGAACCAGCTCCGCGCCGGTCTGAATATGGGGCTGGCCGGCATCCCCTGGTGGACCACGGACATCGGCGGATTCCACGGCGGCGATATCCATAGTGAAGCCTTCAAAGAAGTCCTGGTCCGCTGGTTCGCCTTTGGCTGCTTCTGCCCTGTAATGCGTCTCCACGGTTTCCGGGCGCCCTTCAAGAAGCCCCTCAGCACCACCGGCGGCGGCAAGCAGTGCAGCGGCGCGGAAAATGAGATCTGGAGCTATGGGCCGGAGGTTTTCGAGATCTGCAAGAAGTACATCTTCCTCCGGGAAAAGCTTCGCCCCTACATCGAATCACTGATGCAGGAAGCTCATGAAAAAGGAACTCCGGTGATCCGGCCTCTCTTCTACGATTTCCCGGCAGACCAAAAGGCCTGGAACATCGACGATGAATTCATGTTCGGACCCTCAGTGCTGGTGGCTCCGATCCTGTATGAAAATCTGCGGGAGCGTGAAGTATACCTTCCGGAAGGCTCCTGGACGGACACCAATACCGGTAAGGTCTATGAAGGCGGGAAAGCCTATACTGTTCCCGCGCCCATCGAATACATCCCGGTATTTGTAAAAACAGAATGTAAAGATATTTTCGGTATCTGATGATTTCAGGATGGACGGCAGAAATGCCGTCCATCCGCGCTTTGAGCGATGAAAGACTCAGACGGATTATCTCTGTAAAAGCAGAAATACCCGGACAGACTACAGGAGGATGTGAATCTATGAAACTTCGGATAAATACCGATCGGATCATCGGAAAACGTGATCCCATGATCTACGGCCAGTTTATTGAACATTTCCACCGCCAGATCTACGGCGGCGTTTATGAGCCCGGTTCGCCGCTTTCGGATGAGGACGGTTTCAGGCGCGACGTCCTGGACGCGCTCAGAAAGATCCGGGTGCCGGTCCTCCGCTGGCCCGGCGGCTGCTTTGTCTCTGCTTATCACTGGAAAGAAGCTGTTGGCCGGGAAAGGAAGCCATCCTTTGATAAGGCCTGGCGGGTGGAGGATCCGAATACCTTTGGCACCGATGAGTACATTAAAATGTGCAGGAAAATAGGATGCGCGCCTTACATCTGCACCAATGCCGGCTCCGGATCCGCAGAAGAAATGAGCGACTGGGTGGAATACTGCAATCTGGAAAATGAAGGACGGTACGCAAAGTGGCGGATCGAAAACGGCTCCGCCACACCGCACGCCGTGAGATACTGGAGCATCGGAAATGAAAACTATCTGGGCGGCGAGATCGGCGCGAAGACAAAAGAAGAATGGGGACGCCTGGTGGAGGAATCCGCGAAAATGATGAAACGGGTGGATCCCTCCATTGAACTCAGCGCCGCAGCCCTCAGCGACGTGGAATGGAACGTGAACCTGCTGAAACATGCCGGCCGCTTTTTGCGCTGGATCTCCGTACACTCCTACTGGGACGGCCTCTGGCAGGAAAATGCACCGGCGGATTATGAAACCTGTATGGCCTATACAAAAACTCTTCCGGATACCATTCAAAAGGTCCGGGGCCTGCTCACGGCCATGGGTCTGGAAAAACAGATCCGGATCGCTTACGACGAGTGGAATCTCCGGGGCTGGCACCATCCCAAAGTGGACACTGCCCTGACCGAAGAAGAATATCTTCAGCCCAGAGACAAAAACGACCTGAATGCCACGTATACCATGGCAGACGCGGTCTTTGCCGCCTGTTTTCTGAATATGTGTCTGAGGAACTGTGACATCGTCGGCATGGCAAACTACGCGCCGGTAGTAAATACCCGGGGACTGATCTTTACCCATCCGGAAGGGATCGTCCTCCGCTCCACCTATCACGTTTTCGATCTATTCGTCAACTATATGGGAGACGTGGCAGTGGACGGCTTTGCTGAAGATCCGCCGGTGATGAATGCCCTGAACAGAAAAACCGGAGAAACAGCTATGGTAGACGCGCTGGATATCGTCGCGACCCGCTGGTCTGACCGGGACGGTATTGCCATTTCGGCAGTAAACAAAGACCCCGCGTCCGTACATACACTGGTGCTGGAACCGGCATATGCAGGACACAGGGTCCGGATCTTTACCGTAAATGGTCCCTCGCCGGATGCCTTCAATGACATCGGCAGGGAAGAAATATCTCTCTGCGCGGGAGAACCTCTGGTTTATGAGGAAGGTATGGAGCTTCGGCTCGCGCCGCACTCTGTGAATGTAATACAGCTCTCTTGAGACGTATTGTCATAACTGACTTCATCATAGTCTGTAATGCCTTTGCCCATGTTCGGATGCTTGCTGCTGTACACCATATCCGCGGCAAAGCAGATGACCAGGATGCTGCACAGAACGATCGCCACCTTTCTGGGGATCCGCCGGTACTGATTATCCAGCAGCGGCCCCAGGAAGTACACGATCGCCATACCGCCAAGTCCGAAGACCAGTAAGCCCTCCGCGCAGATCCTTCCGTTGATATTCAGGAAATATCCGGTATAGTCCCACCATTTCGTACCGTCATGTGTGATCTCCAGATACCAGTGGGTGAAATACTCCACCACGCCGCAAAGCACCACAGCCAGGATCAGCTGGACGATCCGGTTGTTCCTGAACTTATTCAGGATGATCAGGATCATGAGTCCGCCGGAACCGTAGATCGGAAGCCACGGCCCATGCATGATGCCCCGGTTTACAAATACGCCGTCCTGGATCAGATGAAGGGAAACCTCCCACAGCCATCCGACCAGGCACATGCTGAAGAAGATCAGGATCAGGGAAAGCACGGAATAATGCCGGTCAAAATGAAGGCTTGAGACCTCTTTCATCTTCTCCTTTCCACTGATCGTGAAGAGCCGCCTGGGATACATCTTTTTCTGCATGGTGTCATGGATGTTTTTCATCTTATAGCGGTTCGACATGATCTCTTCATAGGCCTTCTCTTTCTCATCATAAAAGAGAGTGATCCCCAGAACATTCTCAAAGAACGCCTTAATACCGTAATGCTTCGGAAGTTCCTTCTCAAACCATACAGGATCATAATCCCCGTACGCATTTTTGAGCCTTTTCTCATCCGCGTACTGATACAGCCAGGTATCGTTCAGTTTTTCCGTACCCGGTACGCCCTTCAGTTTCGCGTCCATACGTACATAGGCATAGTATTCCGCCAGGGTGGCCTCGCAGTAGGGGTTCGTAAAGAAAATGCCGAAGAAACCCCAGGTAAGCAGATCCAGCAGATACCAGGGAATAAAAGATAACTGCAGGATAAATGCTTCCCACTTATGGCCATCCATCATTTTTCTGGAAAGTGTGATCGCCTCATTCGGCTTCATCTTCGGGTTTTCCGCTTCAATATACGGCACCAGCATATAAGAAAATGATTTGATCACCCCGCCGACGATGGTAAATCCCCACAGGATCTGATAGACATCCATCAAAAAGATGGTCTTAGTCACATTCCACCAGGAGCTCGTCTGATAGAGGAAAAGGAACCGCTTCGCGGGCACCCGGTCATACAAGCGGCTTTCCATAAACATCCGCTTGAAAATGACCCGGACCAGATTCAGGAATAACAGTTCAAAACACAGCCACACCGCAAGGCTCAAAATAATGAAGACCGCCTGTACAATGCTGTTGGAATGAATGAGGGAACTGGCGCCATTATAGAGCGTCACCAGGATGCTTCCTGTAGAAATGCTGTTCACAAGTCCCGCGAAAATACCCCGCGAGTGTCCCATGGCGATGATGCCCAGTTTTTCCTGACGGTCCGTGACCGTTTTTCCCGCTTCCTCACTGACCTCCTCTCCGCCCCGGATATCTCCGGACAGCAGCCGGCCCAGCACCTTCTCCGTCACATTCTCAAATGCGCTGTCTGACTGGATATTGCTGGTCACAGTGCTCAGACTTCCTGTATAATCGATCTTCAGAAGCCCGGCCAGAAGACACAGACCCACGAACATGCCGTAGCATTTTTTCAGTCTGCTTTTTGCTTTTTTCTTCAGCTCTTTTCTCATCTTTTCATCTGCCCTTTTCTTTGATCCCAGAACTTTCGCGGTCCTGATTGGATAATTTTACCACTACCCGGAGCCGCTGTAAAGTGCCGTACCGGAACCGGGCAGTGATTTCCCGCCGGAATCATCCGGTAATTTCCGGGTAGCATTCCAGCCGGTTCTGTGGTACTCTTTGTACAGATCAAAATGAAGGAGGCATCCCATGTCTTTTAAATCTCACAGAGAGCGTCTGTTCGATCTTATGGAGGATAACAGCATCGTCATATCCTATGCAGGCGCGCCGGTTCATACCAATGAAGATGATTATTACAGTTTTGACGTAAACAGCCAGTTCTTTTATCTGACCGGGCTCATGCGGGAAGGCATGATCCTTTTGATGTCCAAGCTGAACGGAGAATGCGCGGAAACGGTATTCATCGAGGAAAGCGACCCGCTGGTAGAAAGATGGACGGGAAAAATGCCCACCAAAGAGGACGTCCGCGAGGTCAGCGGTGCGGAAAATGTGGCATTTCTTCCGGCCTTCGACAGCATGATTTCGCGGATGATGACCCGCAGCCGTGTCGCATTTGTCTACATGGACGTCTTCTCCGGCGGTGATGATCTGCCGGACTATAATCACAGAAAAGCGCTGGAGTTTCATGAGAAATATCCCGCTGCCGTACTGAAGGATCTCCGTGCGGCGGTGATCCCGCTGCGGGAAGAAAAGGATGAAGATGAGATCTCATGCATCCGGTCAGCCATTCAAGTTACCCGGCAGGGTCTGGAATTCGTAATGAAAAACCTGAAACCCGGAAAGATGGAATACGAAGTACAGGCAGACTTTGAGTACAAATGCAAATGCCTGGGCACACGGAAGTTCTCCTTCCCCACCATCGCCGGTTCCGGGATCAACGGCTGTATGATGCATTACGGCACCAATGACCATATGGCGGAGGATGGAAAGCTGATCCTTCTGGATCTTGGCGCGAAATACGGCAACTACTGCAGTGACATCACCCGGACCTATCCTGTGAACGGCAGATTTACAGA
>CADCQD010000139.1 GCA_902803485.1 uncultured Eubacteriales bacterium
CAGGCTCAGGTAAAGCTCGATGGTGTAATCCCGCTGGGCTTTAAACAGACTGTCCTGAAGGGTGACGTTTTTGTATTCCATATTTCTGATGACATCGGTAGTTTTTGTTCTTTCCACAGATCCGTCCCTCCTTTTTTCAGGATATGATATGATTCCAGCGCCAGAAGCCGGACTCCATGGAATGTTTACATTCCAGTGGAGGACAGACCTCCTGGCGCGCCCCTCATGAAGCTTTATATCCATAGTAATGATCCCGCGCGGTTTCCGCAATGAAGGAATGCGGACATTTATTGAAATAATCTGAGTGCCTGCGCTTCTGACGGGCTGCTTAAGAAATAAATGTGAACTTTTCTGCAAATATGATATAGTACTTGTCAGGAAAGGAAGGCATATCATATGCATATTACCCGTCATACGTCCGGTTCATCGGCCCGGCGCGTACCGGCGGGGATATTTCGCGGCAAGGAGCTGATCTATGGGAAAAGTAATCATTCTGCCTGAAACAACGAAAGATCCTATCAGTCTGATCGGAAGGCGGGCGGGCATCTGCTGGGGAAGCAGCACGGATGATCCGGAGAAGAATTATAAGCGGGGTCTGGACTGCATCCGGTCCGGCCACGGCCGCACCTGGGAATTCGTCAATGTGGAAATGGTCCTGGAGGGTTATTCGGCACGCGTGATCCGTGAGTGGTATACGCATATCGGCGGCTCTCCGACCAGGCTGCAGGCATCCACCAGATACATTGACTACGGAGAGTTTGAGTACGTGGTCCCGCGTTCCGTCAAGAAGGATCCGGAAAAAGAAGAAGCGTACAGGGCGGCGATGCATGAGATCTCTGAGGCATACAGACATCTTCAGGACGCCGGCGTTCCCAAAGAGGACATCGCGAATATCCTGCCGCTGGGAATGGCCACCAGAGTCGTGGATAAAAGAAATCTCAGGAACCTTGTGGACATGAGCCATCAGAGGATGTGCGCGCGGGCCTACTGGGAATACCGGGATCTGTTCAGGGATATCTGTGCCGCGCTCCGGGAGGTCTCCGATGAGTGGGCGTGGATCACGGATCATATGTTTGTACCGAAATGCGAGCTGTCCGGCTTCTGCACCGAGACGAGATCCTGCGGCAGGATGCCGAAGAAACATTAACAGGGATCCCCTGAAAAACCGGCGGAAACCTGCTTGACAAAGCTGCCGGGAGGTGGTACTATCGTCCTGTAATCGAACAGATGTTCGTATGCAAAAGGAGGGATGCTGTGGAACGGGTGATCCTGCACAGCGATGCCAATTGCTTTTACGCCAGCGTGGAGATGCTGCACCGGCCGGAATACAGGACGAAGCCGATGGCGGTGGGAGGAGATCCCGGGGCGCGGCACGGCATCGTACTGACGGCCAATTATATCGCGAAACGTGCCGGCGTAAAGACCGGACAGGCGCTCTGGGAGGCAAAGCAGGCCTGCCCGGATATCATTTTTGTGCCGCCTCGGATGGATCTGTACCTCCGCTTTACTCAGATGATGCGGGAAATGTATCAGGAATATACAGACCGCATCGAACCCTTCGGCTGTGATGAGTCCTGGCTGGACGTGACGGAGAGCTGCTCCCTGAAGGGAGACGGCATCAAGATCGCGAACGAGCTGAACCGCAGGGTCCGGGAGGAACTGGGGATCACGGTTTCCGTAGGCGTTTCCTTTAATAAGATCTTCGCGAAGCTCGGTTCGGATTATAAGAAACCGGACGCGGTGACCACCATGCTCCGGGATGAATACAGGAAGAAGATCTGGCCGCTGCCTGCTACGGACCTTCTGTATGTGGGGCGCAGGACCGGGAAAAAGCTGCTGAAGCTGGGGATCACTACCATCGGCGGGCTGGCGCAGACGGACGAACGGATCCTGGAGCAGCATTTCGGAAAGATCGGCCTTGTCCTCTGGACCTTCGCCAACGGCCTGGATACCACGCCGGTCCGGCGGGAGGATGCCCATGCGGTCATCAAGTCCATCGGGAACAGCCTCACCACGCCCCGGGACCTTTTGAATGACGAGGACGTAAAGATGGTGCTGTATCTGCTTTCGGAAAGTGTGGCTTCCCGGCTCCGCAAGCACGGCTTCCGGGCGAGGACCGTGGAGGTCTCGGTCCGGGACAACGGGCTCTTTTCCTTTACCCGGCAGCACAAGATCTCCTTTTCCACCTGTTCCGCTTCAGAGATCGCGGAGGAGGCTTTCCGCATTTTCCGGGCGAATTACACATGGCAGCAGCCCATCCGCTCCATCGGCGTGCGGGGCTGCGACCTGGTGACGGAGCAGTATATGGAACAGCTGACGCTGTTTACGGACGCGGAGCGAAGGGAGAAGGAGGAACGGGCGGAGCGCGCGGTGGACGACCTCAGGCGGCGTTTCGGATATTACAGCGTGCAGCGGGGACTGATGCTGAAGGACGGCGCTCTTTCCCATGTGAACGCGGAAGAGGATCATACCGTGCATCCGGTGGGATATCTGTATGATCTGTGACAGGCAGAAGTAAAAGAGGTAAACGGCTATGGTGTTAAATTCAGTCAGTGAATATAAGGTTTATGTGGATGTGATGGCTGTTTTTACCCAGGACGGCAGGCTGATCCCGAAGTCTCTGCGCTGGGAAGACGGTACGGTCTACGAGATCAGCCGGGTGCTGGACGCGCGGCGGGCCTGCAGCCTGAAGGCGGGAGGCACCGGCATGCGTTATACCTGTATCGTGAACGGAAAAGAAATGCATCTGTTTTATGAAGATAACAATAAATGGTTTGTGGAGCGGAAGTGACGCTTCCCCGGGAACGTATGGATAAGACGTATATCGCGATCGATCTGAAAAGCTTTTATGCCTCCGTGGAATGTGTGGCCCGGGGGCTGGATCCTCTGACCGCGAATCTGGTGGTGGCGGATGTGAGCCGTACGGAAAAGACCATCTGCCTTGCGGTGTCGCCTTCCCTGAAATCCCTGGGCATTTCCGGCAGAGCGCGGCTGTTCGAGGTGGTGCAGCGGGTCCGGGAACTGAACGCGGAACGGCAGATGCGGGCGCCGGGGAGGAAGCTGGCCGGGGAAAGCATTTTCGGGCCGGAGCTTCGCAGCGACCCGACCCTGAAGATCAGCTATGTAGCCGCGCCGCCCCGCATGCGCAAATACATGGAGATCAGCTCGGACATTTATCAGATCTATCTGAAATACGTGGCTCCGGAGGATATCCATGTCTATTCCATAGACGAGGTCTTCATGGACGTGACGGCATATCTGCGGGTCAGCGGCATGACGGCGCATGAGTTTGCCATGCATGTGATCCGGGACGTGCTGAAGGAGACCGGGATCACCGCGACCGCGGGCATTGGTCCGAATCTTTATCTCTGCAAGATCGCCATGGACGTGGAGGCGAAGCATATCCCGGAAGACGAAAACGGGGTGCGGATCGCGGAGCTTACGGAACGGAGCTACCGGGAGAAATACTGGGATCACCGGCCGGTCACGGACTTCTGGCGGGTAGGCCGGGGATATGAAAAGCGGCTGGCCTCCCGGGGACTGTACACCATGGGCGACGTGGCCAGGTGTTCCGTCCATAATGAAGAACTGCTGTATGACCTGTTCGGCGTGAACGCGGAGCTCCTGATCGACCACGCCTGGGGGTGGGAGCCGGTCACCATTCAGGACATTAAGAACTACCGGCCGGAAAGCAGCAGCCTGAGCGTGGGGCAGGTGCTGAAGCTGCCGTATCCCTTTGACAAAGCGAAGCTGGTCATGAAGGAAATGACGGACGGCCTGGTGCTGGAGCTGGTGGAGAAGCATCTGGTGACGGACCAGATGGTGCTGACGGTGGGATATGACATTGAAAACGTGTCGGACCCGGAAAAAAGCAGCAGGGTGAAGAGCCCCATCGTGGAGGACCGCTACGGGCGGCGGGTGCCGAAGAGCGCCCACGGCAGCATCAATCTGGAAAATTACACCTCATCCACACGGCTGATCACGGACGCCGTGATGCGGCTGTTCGACCGGATCGTGGATCCGGAGCTGACGGTGCGGCGGATGTATATCGTAGCGAACCATACCGCACCGGAGGGCACGATAAAGGAGAAATTCGAGCAGCTGAGCCTGTTCGAGGATCCGGACCGGATGGCAAGGGAAAAGGAGGAAAAGGAGGCTTTTTTGAGCAAAGAAAAGAAGCTGCAGGAAGCGATCCTCTCCATCAAGAAGAAATACGGGAAGAACGCGCTGCTCCGCGGCATGAATCTTTCCGAAGGAGCAACGGCAATGGAACGGAACGGACAGATCGGCGGGCACCGGGCAGGCCGGGAGGAGGAGATATGAGCGCATCCGGATATGAAGACATCATAGGGCTTCCGCATCATCAGTCAAAAAAGCATCCGCAGATGTCCGTCCATGACCGGGCGGCCCAGTTCATGCCCTTCGCGTCTCTCAGGGGCTATGAGGATGAGATCGAGGAGGCCGGGCGGCTGACGGACCCGCGGGCGGATCTGGACGAGTCCGTGCAGCAGATCATTTCAGATACCCTGAACAGGATCCTTTTGAAGATCGGAGAGAAGCCGCGCGTCCGCGGCTTCTGTTTTATTCCGGATGAACGGAAGGAAGGCGGCGCCGTTTCTTCCTTCTCAGGGAAAGCGGTAAAGGTGGATACGGACCTGCAGGTGCTGAAACTTGAGGACGGTACGCAGCTGCCTTTTTCTGATCTGATCGAACTGGAACTTTTGCAATAAACCTGTCTGAGATCGAGGGAAATCTGTTGCCAAAAACATGCTCTTTGGGGTATACTGACCATATGGATAAAGTAAGAGAAGAAGCAATCGAAAAAGTCCATCAGGGCCTGTATCTGGTTTTGGGTGAGATCGACCGTATCTGTGCCAAATATGACATTCCCTATTACCTGGAGGGCGGCTCCATGCTGGGGGCGGTCCGCCACCATGAGATCATTCCCTGGGATGACGACGCGGACGTCTCCATGTTCCGGGCGGATTACGAACGCTTCCGGGCGGTGGTCCGGAAGGAGCTTCGGGAAGGCTTTTCCTTTACGGAACCCGGGGACTGGGGCGAGCATTTCCATGATTTTATTCCGCATGTGATCTACCTGGATTCCCAGGTGCGGGCGGACTCGCCGGAGGAGCAGTACAACGGGAACGGCATCCTGAATCATACCATAGCGGATATTTTCATCGTGGAAGACTGCGCGGACAGTGATCTCAGGCATCGGTGGACCATCCTGAAGCTGATCGTTCTGTACGGACTCTCCATGGGGCACCGGTACCGGCTGGATCTCAGCGAATACAAGGGGATCGCAGGGCTTGCCGTCCGCGTGCTCTCCGGTATCGGCAAAAGGATCCCGCTCGCGAAGATCCTGAAGGCTCATGAAAAGGCCGGCAGATCCGAGACAGGGAAAAACAAAAAGAAAGACAGGTACTTCCACAGCAACTATCTGTTTGAAGACCTTCATATCATTCTTCCGGGAGAACGGATCCGGAAAAAGATCCGGGTGCCCTTCGGCCCGCTGAATCTGCTGATCCCGGAAAAATATGACGAGTGGCTGACGGCGTATTTCGGCGATTATATGCAGTTCCCGCCGGAGGAAAAGCGGGTGCAGCTGCATATGGATGATCCTGAAAACGTATGGATCCGGCTGCCTGGACAGCAGTAGATAATCATTATGACTTTTACACATCTGCATGTACATACGGAATACAGCCTGCTGGACGGCTCCGCGAAGATCGGGGAGCTGGTTTCGCGCGCAAAGGAACTGGGTTACGAGTCCCTGGCGATCACGGATCACGGTGTCATGTACGGTGTGATCGAATTTTATAAGGCATGTAAAAAAGAAGGGATCCGGCCGATCATCGGCTGCGAGGTCTACGTGGCGCCTCATTCCCGGCTGGACCGGGAACTGACGGGCGGCGAGGACCGCTATCACCATCTGATCCTTCTTGCGGAGAATGACCTGGGATACGCGAATCTCATCAAGATCGTTTCCCAGGGTTTCAAGGACGGCTTCTATTACCGGCCGCGGGTAGATAAAGCGACGCTTCTGACCTATCATGAGGGACTGATCTGCACCAGCGCCTGCCTCGCGGGAGAGGTGCAGCGGGATATCGTGAAGGGCTTTTACGAGGAAGCGAAGAAGACCGCCCTGGAGTATCAGGAGATCTTCGGCAAAGGCAACTACTTCCTGGAGCTGCAGGACCACGGCATCAATGAGCAGAAGCTGGTGAACCAGAGCCTGATGCGGCTCAACATGGAGACCGGCATTCCCCTGGTGGCTACCAATGACGTTCATTATATCCATGCTTCCGACGCGGAGGCCCACGATATCCTTCTCTGTATCCAGACCCAGAAGAAGGTGACGGATGAGGACAGGATGCGCTACGAGGGCGGCCAGTATTACCTGAAGACGGAAGAAGAGATGCGGGCGCTGTTCCCCTACGCCGGGGAAGCCATTGACAATACCTCGAAGATCGCGGAACGCTGCAATGTGAATATCGAATTCGGCGTTTCCAAGCTGCCGCGGTACGACGTTCCCTTGGGTTATACCGCGTATGAATATCTGGAAAAACTGACGGTCGACGGCTTTAAAAAGCGTTATCCGGACGCGGACAAGGCCCTCTGGGACCGGCTGTACTACGAGCTGGGAACCATCCGCGACATGGGATTTACGGATTACTTCCTGATCGTCTGGGACTTCATACATTACGCACGCGCGCACCAGATCCCCGTGGGACCTGGGCGGGGCTCCGCCGCGGGTTCCGTGGTATCTTATTCCCTGGAGATCACAAATATTGACCCCATCCGGTATCAGCTCCTGTTTGAGCGCTTCCTGAATCCGGAACGTATGACCATGCCGGATATCGACGTGGATTTCTGCTATGAACGGCGGCAGGAGGTCATCGATTATGTGGTGGAGAAGTACGGCAGGGAGGAAGTCGTCCAGATCGTGACTTTCGGTACCCTGGCTGCCCGGGGCGTGATCCGCGACGTGGGCAGAGCGCTGGATCTGCCCTATGCTTTCTGCGACCGTCTTTCCAAGATGGTCCCGAATGAACTGAACATTACGCTGGAGAAGGCTTTGAAGGAGTCGTCGGACCTCAGGGCGGAATATGATTCCGATGAGCAGGCCAGGCGCGTGATCGATATGGGCATGCGGCTCGAGGGGCTTCCCCGGCATACGTCCATGCACGCCGCGGGCGTGGTGATCAGCGAAAAACCCATGGACGAATACGTCCCGCTGTCCCGGACCTCCGCGGATTCTCCCCTGACCACCCAGTTCACCATGACGGTGATCGAAGAACTGGGACTTTTAAAGATGGATTTCCTGGGCCTCAGGACCCTGACGGTGATCGACGACGCCGTGAAGAATATCCGGGAATCCAGAAATATTGACCTGAACATTGAAGAGATCGACTTTGACGACAAGGCGATCTATAAATATATCGGCACCGGAGACTGCGACGGCATCTTCCAGCTGGAGTCTTCCGGCATGCGGGCGTTCATGAAGCGGCTGCAGCCGGATTCCATGGAGGATATCATTGCCGGCATCTCCCTGTACCGGCCGGGACCGATGGATTTCATCGACCAGTATATTGAAGGCAAAAAGAACGCGGAGTCGGTCAAATATATGTGTCCGGAACTGGAACCCATCCTGAAACCCACCTACGGCTGTATCGTGTATCAGGAGCAGGTCATGCAGATCGTGCGGGATCTGGGTGGATATACTCTGGGCCGTTCGGATCTGGTGCGCCGCGCCATGTCCAAGAAAAAACATGACGTGATGAACGCGGAACGCCAGAATTTCGTGTACGGCAATGAAAAAGAGGGCGTGCCGGGGTGTGTGGCCCGGGGGATCCCGGCGGAGACGGCAAACGCCATTTTTGACACGATGACGGCTTTCGCCAGCTACGCCTTCAATAAATCCCACGCGGCGGCCTACGCGGTGGTCGCGTACGAGACCGCCTGGCTGAAATATTATTATCCCAGAGAGTTCATGGCGGCGCTGATGACCAGCGTCATTGAAAATACCGGGAAGGTGGCGGCATATATTTATACCTGCCGGCAGATGCATATTGATCTGCTGCCTCCGGACATCAATCTCGGAAGAGGCGAGTTTTCCGTGCAGGACGGGAAGATCCGCTACGGCCTGAACGCCGTGAAGGGCATCGGAAAGAACGTGGTGGATGAGATCGTCCGGGAACGGGAGAGGAACGGTAAATTCCGTTCCGTCCAGGACTTCATGGAAAGGCTCAGCGGCAGAGAGGTCAACAAAAAGACCATAGAGAGCTTCATCAAGTCCGGCGCGTTTGACTGTTTCGGCCATACCCGGAAAGAGCAGATGGCGCATTATCCGACGCTGCTTTCTGAAGTGGAACGTACGAAAAAGGATTCCGTATCCGGGCAGTTCAGCCTCTTTGACATCTGCTCCGGGATGAAAGATGAAAGCGCTGCTTCCGCGTCTTATCCGAAGCTTGGAGAGTACGACCGGCAGCTTCTTCTGGCGTTTGAAAAAGAGGTGCTGGGGGTTTATATCAGCGGACATCCGCTGGAGGAGAACGAGCAGCTGCTTCGGAAGAATGTGACGGCAATGACCGGTGATTTCGTGGTGGATGAGGAGACCGGGAACGCGAAAGTGGAAGACGGAGCGCACGTCACCATCGGCGGCATGATCACCGCGAAGACCGTGAAGACCACCAAATCCAGTCAGCTCATGGCTTTTGTAACGGTGGAAGACATGCTGGGATCCGTGGAAGTGATCGTGTTCCCGAAGGATTATGAAAAGTATAAGGAATGGCTGCAGGAGGACCAGAGGATCCTTGCCAGGGGCCGTGTATCCATCGGAGACGATCCGGTGGGCCGCCTGGTGCTGGAAAAGCTGATCCCGTTCTCTGACGTTCCCAAAGAACTGTGGCTTCAGTTCCGTGACCGGAGGGATTATGAAAGCCGCTGGCCGGAACTGAAGAACGCGCTGACGCCTTTTGACGGAAGCGATACCGTGGTCATTTATCTGCAGGCGGAGAAACAGTACAAAAGGCTGCCCTTGTCCATGAGTGTTTCCGCGACTTCTGACGCGGTGTACGCGGCGGGCAGGATCCTGGGGCCTGAGAATGTGAAAACCGCGGCGCTGAGGGCAAGATAGGCAGGATCAGAAAAGATCTGTTCAGTAAAAACAAAACCGTACGCTGAATCAACGGTGATGAAAAAGAAAAGGAAGGAGCACAGCGACAAGATGGACGCAAAGATTCGTGAAGCATATGAGCGGTGGCTGAAATATGCCGTTCTGGACAGCGATGTTTCAGAAGAACTCAAGGAGATGGATGAAAACGCGGTCATGGAAGCTTTTTACCGTGATCTGGAATTCGGTACCGGCGGACTGCGCGGCGTGATCGGCGCAGGTTCGAACCGGATGAACGTATATACCGTCGGCAAAGCTTCCCAGGGCCTGGCCAATTATGTGCTGAAGCATTATCCGGAAGGAGAGCGCAGGATCGCCGTAAGCTATGATTCCCGCATCAAATCCATCCTGTTCTCAAGGACGGCCGCGGCGGTATTCGCGGCGAACGGCATCGAGACCGCGATCTACCCGAACCTGATGCCCACCCCGTGCCTTTCCTATGCGGTACGCGCGCTGAAATGCAGTGCAGGCATCATGGTGACGGCATCCCACAACCCGGCGAGATATAACGGATATAAGGTCTACGGATCGGACGGCTGCCAGATCACTACGGAAGCGGCCGCGGAGATCACAGAGCTGATCGAAGCGCTGGACTGCTTTGATGACGTGAAATTCGGAGACTTTGATGAAGAGATGGCCGCGGGACGGATCTCCTATATCCCGGACCAGGTCTATACAGACTTTGTGGAAGAGGTCAAGAAACAGTCGGTGCTTCCGAAGGACGCGGTCATCGATAAAAACGTGGCCGTGGTCTATACCCCGCTGAACGGCGCCGGCAGGTATCCGGTGATCCGGACGCTGCAGGAATCCGGCTTTACGAATATCACGGTAGTGGCCGAGCAGGCGGAACCGGACGGAAACTTCCCCACCTGTCCGTATCCGAATCCGGAGATCCGGGAGGCAATGGAACTGGGCATCCGGACGGCGGAGGAGAAGCAGGCGGACCTTCTGATGGCTACCGACCCGGACAGTGACCGTATGGGCATTGCCGTTCGTGACGAAAACGGCGCATATGTGCTTCTGAGCGGAAATGAGACCGGCTGCCTTCTTCTGGACTATATCCTGAATCTGAGGGAACAGACAGGCACGATTCCTGAGAACCCGGTACTGGTGAAAACCATCGTTTCCACGGATCTCGCGGATCAGATCGCGAAGAAGCACGGCGCGGAAGTCAGAAACGTCCTGACCGGATTCAAATACATCGGCGACCAGATCGCGGATCTGGAGAATCACGGACGGGAGTCGGATTACATCCTGGGCTTCGAAGAGAGCTACGGATATCTGACGGGCACCTATGTCCGGGATAAGGACGCAGTGGACGCTGCATTTATGACCTGTGAGATGTTCGCGTACTACAAGAGCATCGGAAAGACGCTTCTTGAGCGGCTGCATGAGCTGTATGACGAATTCGGCTACTACCAGAATTCCCTGAAAAACTATGAGTTCGAGGGCATGGCAGGCGCGAAGCGCATGCAGGAGATCATGGCTTCCTTCCGCCAGGACCAGGAATCTTTCGCGGGCATAAAGATCGCGAAGAAGCTGGATTATCTGAACGGCATCGACGGGCTTCCTGCCGCGGATGTGGTGAAGTTCTATCTGGAAGACGGTTCTTCCCTGGTGATCCGCCCCTCCGGAACAGAGCCGAAGGTCAAGCTGTATATTTCAGTAAAGGGAAAAGATCTTCAGGAGACGGCACCCAGAACGGCAGCTCTCGTAGAGGAGCTGGACCGGTTTATGAAATAACCGGCAGGGCGGATTTCCGTCACCATCAGCCGGCTGTTATTTGAAAATTAAAAAAAGACTTGACAATTTTCCGGAGATATTATAGACTCTAAAGCGTGCTTTTCAGCACGCATCGAGGCGTGGCTCAGTTTGGTAGAGCGCTGCGTTCGGGACGCAGAGGTCGCAGGTTCAAATCCTGTCGCCTCGATTTGGAATAGGGGTATAGTTCAATGGTAGAGCAACGGTCTCCAAAACCGTAAATACGGGTTCGAATCCTGTTACCCCTGCTTATGAACTCCGGTCTGATACCGGAGTTTTTTCTTTTCCGGGCATTTCCGAAGGAGGACATTCATGGGATATAAATATGAGACGCATCTGCATACATCCAATTCATCCGCCTGCGGCCATTCCCGCGCAAGTGAGTACATTTCCTATTACAAAGAGATGGGATATGCCGGAATCTTTGTTACGGATCATTTTTTCCTGGGGAATACCTGCATCGACCGGAGCCTGCCCTGGACGGAATGGGTATCGCAGTACTGCGCTGCGTACCGTGAGGCTTATGAAGAAGGACTGAAGCAGGACTTTCCTGTTTTCTTCGGATGGGAAGCCACGTACCAGGGTGACGATTATCTGGTCTACGGGCTGGACGAAGCATGGCTGATGCAGCATCCGGAGGTGACTACATGGACCGTTCCGGAGCAGTACAGGGTGGTGCATGCCGCAGGAGGCCTGGTGATCCAGGCACATCCTTTCCGGGAGCGGGGCTATATGAACTCGATCCATCTGCATCCGTACGACTGCGACGGCTGGGAGGTGGCAAACGCCGGCAATGAATCCTATCAGGACGCGCTGGCATACCGGTACGCGGCTGGCCACGGAATGAAAATGACCGCGGGCTCGGATATCCATCGTGTGGACGGGACGAACTCCAAACAGATCTTCGGCATGGAATTTGATACACCGCTGACGTCCGCGCTGGATTATGTACACCGGTTCCTGAACGGAGACACCGGAAAACCGATCTACCCGAAGGAATGGGTGGATCCGTCAAATATTCATGAGACGGAGCTTCCCATCTATTTTCATCATGAGGACGGCAGCATAACGAATCCCGAGTCAGCGCAGGCCCTGTTTTCTCAGGAGGGAGATTCCTTATGAGTAATGAAAGACGTAGAAAAAAATCCGGCTTTCTCTATACAAGGGAGATCATTGTCTGGACGCTGCTTCTTGCTTTTCTGATCGGCCTTCTGGTCTATAATAAAGACAGGATCTTTAAAGGCGGCTCCGAAAAGACTGCGGAATCCGAATCGGATCCGTTCCCGGATGATCCCGGGGATAATCCTTCAGAAACGCCGGAGGAAACCGAACCTCCGGAATCAGAAACGGCACCTCCGGAAAGTTCGCCTGAGGCGGACTCCGGGCAGGTCGTTCCCGAGGGTTCCGGACCTTTAAGGGTCTATTTCCTGGATGTGGGAGAAGGGGACGCCGCGGTCCTGATGCTGGACGGTAAGGTCATGATGATCGACGGCGGGGACGAAACGCACGCGCAGAATGTCTGTACCTGGCTTCAGGCCCAGGGCATCGGCCGTGTAGATTATATGATCTGTTCGCACCCGCATAAGGATCATGCCAGCGGCCTGGTATCGGTATATCAGGTGGCAACTGTCGGAAAACTCTATACGCCGGTCCAGGAATATGCGGACAATGTGTATTTCACTTCACTGATCGATACGGCGTATACTGAAGGGACCGAGGTCTCAGTACCGGTGCCGGGAGAGACGTTTGCGTTCGGTCCGGCAGAAGTGATGTTCCAGGGACCGGTGCGCTACGACGCGGAGGAAATGAATAATAACTCGCTGGTAGTACGCGTGCGCTACGGAAACCGGACCTTCCTGTTTACGGGAGACGCGGAAGCCGAGGAAGAGGCGGATATCCTTGCGGCCGGCTTTGACGTGAAAGCCGACGTCCTGAAAGTCAGCCACCACGGCAGCGGATACGCGACGTCTGAAGCGTTTATCAATTCGGTGCGGCCGGAGTCCTGCATCATTTCCGTAGGCCCGAATGACTACGGACACCCGGCAGGAGAAGTGATCCAGCGCTGCTCGAATGTGGGCGCCATGGTATATGAGACCATGATCAGCGGCACCATTACCGTCATTACCGACGGAACTTCTTTACAATACAACTTTGAACGTTAAGGAATGATGAATCATGAAAATGACAGAAAAAGATATTCTGAAGATCCGGGAGGAGATCAGCTACAGAAAGAATGAACTCCGGACGGAGCTTCTGGAGCATCTGAAAACTGCGCGTGCCCAGGGAGACCTCAGTGAAAACTTTGAGTATACCATGGCGAAACGCGCCAATAACCAGAACAACAGCCGGATCAATTATCTGGAAAAGCTGATCCGGACCGCGGAGATCATCAAAGAGGACGCGGAGACGGACGTAGCCGGCATCAACCGGAGAGTCACCATCTATATTCCTGAAGATGATGAGGAGGAAACCTATAAGATCGTTACGAATATCCGGGGAGACTCTCTGGAGGGCAGGATCACGGAAGACTCGCCTCTTGGGAAGGCACTGAAAGGACACAAGGCCGGAGAACAGGTAACGGTACATGTAAATGACTCGTACAGCTATGACGTCGTGATCCGGGAGGTCGTAGCGGTGGAGGATGATCTTACTGACGGGATCAGAAAATATTAACGGAGGCGCTGCTTGCAGCGCTTTCCTTTTTTGCAGCCGGCAATGAGGAAAATCTACGTACACCGGCGTACGGAGATTTGACGAATGCATACGATCCCGGAATGCGGCTTTCTGCCGCTTCCGGCGATCCATGGAAAAATCAGACTATGCATAAGATAGAAGAAAACATCGTGCGGCTTTCGGTCCGTGAGCTGGTGGAATTTGTACTGAAGAGCGGAGACATAGATAACAGAAGGTCCGGTCCCGCGATCCAGGACGCCATGCTGGAAGGCGCTTCGGCGCACCGGCGGCTCCAGCAGGCGGAGGGCGGCGACTACCAGGCGGAAGTGCCGCTGAAGACAGAGCTTCTGATAGAAGATGATCCGGGGGTGATCCTGCGGATCGAGGGAAGGGCGGACGGCATTTATACCAGGACCCGGGAAGACGGAAGCCGTATCGTGACCATTGATGAGATCAAAGGCGTTTACCGGGACGTTCGTGAGATGGAAGGCCCGGTGCCGGTGCATCTGGCGCAGGCGGTGGTCTATGCGTATATCAAAGCGGTCCAGGATGAGCTGCCTGAGATCTCGGTCCGTATGACCTACGTCCAGCTGGAGGAACCGGACGGAACCGGAAGGGTCAAAAAGGCTGTATCTCAGGAAGCTGTGCATTTTATCAGCGAGTATACCCGGGACGAGGTACAGGCGCTGTTTACGTCATATACGGAAGCGTACCGGAAGTGGGCGGTATTCATCGTCCGGCACCGGCTGGAACGGAAAGCTTCCGCGGAAGCCTTTCCCTTCCCCTACACGTATCGTCCGGGACAGCGGGAGATCGTCCGGCAGGTGTACCGCACCATCGAACAGGAAAAACGGCTCTTTGTCCAGGCACCCACCGGGATCGGAAAGACCCTGGCCATGCTGTATCCTTCCGTACAGGCAGTGGGACAGGAACTTTCGGACCGGATCTTTTATCTGACGGCGAAAACCGTGACCTCTTCCGTAGCCGAAGAGGGGATGAAGCTGATGTACGCCGGCGGCCTCCGCTTTTCCTTTACGACCGTGACGGCAAAGGAAAAGCAGTGCCCCATGGAAACGGCGCAGTGCGACCCGGAGCATTGTCCCCGGGCGAAGGGCCATTTCGACCGGATCAATGAAGCGGTCTTTGACATGATCAGCCATGAGTATGCCGTGACCCGGGAGACGGTCTCGCTTTACGCGGAAAGGCACCAGGTCTGTCCTTTTGAAATGTGCCTGGATGCCACTTATTATACCGATGTGATCATCTGTGATTATAACTATGCCTTCGCGCCTCACGTGGCGCTGAAGCGGTATTTCGCGTCCGGCGCGAAGAATGATTTTATTTTCCTGATCGATGAAGCGCATAACCTGCCCGACAGAGCCAGAGAAATGTTTTCCGCGGACCTGATCAAGGAAGAGGTCCTGGCAGCGAAAAAGCTGTTCCCGAAGCAGAAGACGATCCTGAAATGGCTGGACCGGGTCAATAAGGCGATGCTGGTTCTGAAAAGAGAATGCGAAGGCGTTACGGTTTTCGGGGAGGAGGATTTCCCGAAGTCGCTTCTTTTGGAACTGACCCATCTCCATGACGCCATCAGCCGGTTCCTGGACCGGGACGTCCGTATCCCTGCGTCCGGCGCGCCGGAACATTCAATGGATGAGATCCTTGCCTTTTTCTATAAGGTGCGGGATTTTATCAATACCTTTGACCTGATGGACGACGGCTACATCAGCTACGCGTCTTTCAATGAGGAAGGACAGTTTTTTATCCGGCTGTTCTGCATCCAGCCGGCGGGGCGCCTTAGGGACAGCTTCGAAAATATTACAGCCGCGGTCTTTTTCTCCGCAACGCTTCTTCCTGTGAATTACTATAAGGAACTTTTGACGGGGAATAAGGAAGAACCTGCGATGTATGTGAATTCTCCCTTTGATCCGGAAAAGCGCGGGCTTTTTCTGTCAAGAGACGTCAGCTCCCGCTATACCAGGCGAAATGACGCGGAATACCGGAAGATCGCCGGATATATTGAAGCGATGGTCCGGGCCAGGTGCGGCAATTATCTTGCTTTTTTCCCTTCTCACAAGTATCTGGCGGACGTGGCGCGTTTTCTTCCTGAGGACAGTGAGGAATATGAGCTTCTGAAGCAGAAGCGGATCATGACGGAGGATGAAAGGCAGGCCTTTCTTCAGGCCTTTGCCCAGCCGCGGGAGAAACCTCTTTTAGGGCTTTCCGTGATGGGCGGCGTATTTTCCGAAGGGATCGATCTGAAACGGGAACAGCTGATCGGCGTGGCGGTGGTGGGCACCGGCCTGCCCCAGGTCTCTCCGGAACGGCAGCTGATCAGAGATTATTATGATGCCCGCGGGATGGACGGGTTTGATTACGCGTACCGGTTCCCGGGGTTCAATAAGGTCATGCAGGCGGCAGGCCGGCTGATCCGTACGCCGGAGGATGAAGGCGTCGTCCTTCTTCTGGATGAACGTTTCCGCTACAGTGAAAATCTCCGGATGTTCCCGAGGGAATGGGGCAATTACCGGATGACCACAGGAGAAGACCTTCCGGAAGAACTTCGAAACTTCTGGGATGAGAGAAACCGTGAAAAGGCTTCAGACGGAGACGGATCTCAGAAAGACAGCGCCGGTATGCCTTGACATCGATGAAGGATTTCAGTAAAATTCAAAAGAAGCGCGAAGCGTTTCTTACAATTTCAAGAAGAGGAGAAGATACTATGAGCAGATTGGAGAAACTGCAGGCTGCGAATCCGCAGCTGAAGATCTACAGCGTACTGGATGATGAATTCCTTCGCTATGGCCATGTGATCGATATTGATACAGATGAGTTTTCCAAGCTCGTTCTGGATCATGTAGCGCTTCCGGAAGAGGGTACGAATTATGTCACAGACCTGGAAGTGATCGACAAATCCGAAAAGGCACAGGAATACAATCAGACCATCTGCGGACAGATGGACGAGCAGTGGGGCCTTTGCTGGGGCTTTAATGACGCGATGAATGCGCTGGAATGGCATACCTGCAATGAGTTCAACATCGGTGTGACAGATCTGGTGCTGCTTCTTGCAAAACGCGCGGACCTGGATAAAAACAACAAACTGGACGCGGACAAGGTGAAAGCTTTCTACCTTCCGAAGGACGTCATGGTCGAGGTCTACTCAGATTCTCTCCACTACGCTCCCTGTGAAGTGGATAAAAACGGTTTCTACTGCGTGGTCGGCCTGCAGCGCGGTACGAATTTCCAGCCGGATCCGGAAAAGAAGATGGACAAGATCCTGGGCGGCACGAACAAGTGGCTGATCTTCCATGATCCCACCGGAGAAAAGGAAAGTGACTGCATCATCGGCGAAAACTGGAAGATCAATCCCATCGACTGACGGGTAAAGTTTGAAAAAAATGTGAAATGAGTGTGAATTAGCACTCGACCGTTGACAGTGCTAACAACGCATGATATAATACCTCCTGTACATAGAGGAACCCCGGGCGGCTTCTGTCTGGCGCCGCCGGGATCCGGATCTTTCCGGCATCGGGTACTCTGGAACAGGAGGTATTTTCTTATGAATATTAATAGATTTACGCAGAAGTCGCAGGAAGCCCTGCAACTCACGGAAAAGATCGCCCGTGAGTACGGAAACCAGGAGATCGATCAGGAGCATTTTCTTTACGCCCTTCTTACTCAGGACGAATCACTGATCGCGAGACTGATCACGAAGATGGAGATCGACCTCGGATATTTTAAGAATTCCGTGGAACAGCTGATCCAAAAAAGGCCGAAGGTCCAGGGAGGACAGCCTTATATCAGCCAGGCCCTGAACGATGTGCTGAATGCGGGTGAAGACGAGGCGAAGGCCATGGGGGATGACTATGTCTCCGTAGAGCATTTTCTCATCGCCATGATCCGGAAGCCGAACCGGAGCCTGAAGGAATTGTTCAGAGAGTTCGGCATTACCATGGACCGGTTCCTCACGGCGCTTTCCCAGGTCCGCGGAAGCCAGCGTGTCACCTCGGACTCTCCGGAAGCAACCTATGAGGTCCTGGAGAAGTACGGCAGAGACCTGGTGGAGGTGGCCAGAGAACAGAAGCTGGACCCCGTGATCGGGCGTGATGAAGAGATCCGGAACGTGATCCGGATCCTCTCCAGAAAAACCAAGAACAATCCGGTATTGATCGGCGAGCCGGGTGTTGGTAAAACCGCAGTGGTCGAAGGCCTGGCGCAGCGGATCGTCAGGGGAGACGTGCCGGAATCCCTGAAGGATAAGAAGCTGTTCTCCCTGGATATGGGCGCGCTGGTAGCCGGCGCGAAATACAGAGGCGAATTTGAAGAGCGTCTGAAAGCGGTTCTGGAAGAAGTCCGCAAATCTGAAGGCAGGATCATCATGTTCGTGGATGAACTGCATCTGATCGTAGGCGCGGGCAAAACGGAAGGCGCGATGGACGCCGGCAATATGCTGAAGCCTATGCTGGCCCGGGGCGAGCTGCACTGCATCGGCGCCACTACTTTAGATGAATACAGAAAGTATATTGAAAAAGACGCGGCGCTGGAGCGCCGGTTCCAGCCGGTCATGGTGGATGAACCCACGGTGGAGGATACCATTTCGATCCTCAGGGGCATACAGGAACGCTATGAAAACTTCCATCATGTAGCGATCTCAGACAGCGCCCTGGTGGCGGCAGCGGTCCTTTCCAACCGGTATATCACCGACCGGTTCCTTCCGGATAAGGCCATCGACCTGGTGGACGAGGCGTGTGCGCTGATCAAGACGGAGCTGGATTCCCTGCCCTCAGAACTGGATGATGAAAACCGCAGGATCCTGCAGCTTCAGATCGAAGAGGCAGCGCTGAAGAAAGAAACAGATCATCTGTCACAGGAACGGCTTGAAGCGCTGCAGAAGGAGCTTGCGGAACGGCAGGCATCCTTTATGACGAAGAAAGCCCAGTGGGACAATGAGAAAGCCCGGATCGCGAAGCTTTCAGAACTTCGTGAAAAGATCACGGACGTGAATAACGAGATCGAGATCGCCAAGCAGAAGAGCGATTATCTGAAAGCCGGCGAACTCCAGTACAGCGAGCTGCCGAAACTGAAACAGGAGCTGGAGATCGAGGAAGAGGCGATGAAAAACGCGGACGTGCATTTTGTGCACGAATCCGTCACTGAAGAAGAGATCGCCCGGATCATCAGCCGCTGGACCGGTATTCCGGTGGCAAAGCTGAATGAGTCTGAACGTAACCGTACCCTACACCTTTCGGAGGAACTGCATAAACGTGTGGTCGGACAGGATGAGGGCGTGGATAAGGTGGCGGAAGCCATCCTCCGGTCAAAAGCCGGCATCAAAGACCCGAAACGGCCCATCGGTTCCTTCCTGTTCCTGGGTCCTACAGGCGTGGGTAAGACGGAGCTTGCGAAGGCACTGTCCGAGAGCCTGTTTGATGATGAATCGAACATGGTCCGTATCGACATGAGCGAATACATGGAGAAGCACAGCGTCGCCAGACTCATCGGTGCGCCTCCGGGATATGTGGGATATGATGAAGGCGGCCAGCTGACGGAAGCCGTCCGCAGAAAACCTTACAGCGTGGTGCTTTTTGATGAAGTGGAGAAGGCGCATCCGGATGTGTTCAACGTCCTTCTGCAGGTCCTGGACGACGGCCGGATCACGGACTCTCAGGGCCGCACCGTGGATTTTAAGAACACGATCCTGATCATGACCTCGAATATCGGCTCGGATTACCTGCTGGAAGGCATAGACGAAGAGGGCAATATCCGTCCGGAAGCGGAACAGATGGTTATGAACGAACTGCATCTCCATTTCCGTCCGGAATTCCTGAACCGTCTGGATGAGGTGGTCCTGTTTAAGCCGCTGACACGGGCAAATATTGAAAAGATCGTCCTGCTGATGGTAGAGGATGTGAATAAGCGCCTGAAGGACAGAGAGCTTTCCATCCGCCTTACAGACGCGGCGCTGAAGAACGTGACGGAGAATGGCTATGATCCGGCATACGGCGCGCGGCCGCTGAAACGGTATCTGCAGAAGCACGTAGAGACCGCTGCGGCGAAGATCATCCTGGAAGGCCGGGTCAGTGAAGGCGATATCATCGAACTCGATGATGAGAACGGAACACTTGCCGCGCACGTCGTGCACAGCTGATTTTATCACCGGCGGTAAACTTGGATCGTTTACCGCCGGTGAAGCAGACCGTTTACCGCCGGAGCAGATCGTTGCCGGCCGGTGAAGATTACTTGCAAAATCATTGGAAATGAGATATATTAAAAGTCGGGTGCAATCGATCGCACAATCGATTGCACCCGGCTTTTTGAGACTCGTAATGAGGAAAGTAAGAGTGCGCCCGCGCACAGAGATTTGACGAAAGCATAAGATCCCGGAAACTGAAGGAGAAGTATATGAAATATGATGTGATCATTATCGGCGCAGGGCCGGGGGGCATTTTCTCCGCGTATGAGCTTGCGGCGAAATCGGACCTGAAAGTGGCTGTATTTGAGGCAGGCCATCCGCTGGAAAAGCGCAGATGCCCCATTGACGGAAAAAAGGTGAAGACCTGCATCAAGTGCCCCATCTGCTCCATTATGAGCGGCTTCGGCGGTGCCGGCGCTTTTTCCGACGGGAAATATAATATAACGAATGACTTCGGCGGCACGCTGTACGAGCATATCGGAAAGGACGAGGCGCTGCGCCTGATGTACTATGTGGATGAAATCAACTGCGCCCACGGCGGCGCAGGCACCACCATGTACTCCACCAGCGGCACGCCCCTGAAGAAGATCTGCATGCAGAATAAGCTGATGCTGCTGTCAGCCTCCGTCCGGCATCTGGGAACGGATATCAATTATACGGTCCTGGGGAACATTTATGAGGAGCTGAAGGACCGGGTGGATTTCTTCTTTGACAGTCCGGTAACAAAGCTGGAGGTACTGGAACCCGGCTACCGCGTTTACTGCAGAGACCAGGTATACGAAGCAGACAAATGCATCGTTTCCGTAGGCCGCAGCGGCTCGAACTGGATGTCCGACGTGTGTGAACAGCTGGAAATTCCCACCAAGTCGAACCGCGTGGATATCGGCGTCCGGGTGGAGCTTCCCGCGGAGATCTTCGAGCATATCACGGACGAGCTGTACGAAAGCAAGATCGTATACCGGACGGAAAAATTCGAGGACAACGTCCGGACCTTCTGCATGAATCCCCACGGCATCGTGGTCAATGAGAATACCAACGGCATTATTACGGTAAACGGGCATTCCTTTGAAGCGGACGACAAGAAAACAGGGAACACGAACTTCGCCCTGCTGGTGGCCAAACACTTCTCCGTTCCCTTCAGCGAGAGCAATAACTACGGCGAATCCATTGCGCGGCTCAGCAACATGCTGGGCGGCGGCGTGATCGTGCAGCGCTTCGGGGATCTGGAGCGGGGCAGAAGAAGTACGGAAAAGCGGATCGAGGAGGGCAGCGTACGGCCCACCCTCATGGCGACCCCAGGAGACCTTTCCCTGGTCCTCCCGAAACGGATCCTGGACGGCATCATTGAAATGATCTACGCCCTGGACAAGATCGCGCCTGGTACGGCGAATGACGACACGCTCCTGTACGGCGTGGAAGTGAAGTTCTACAACATGGAAGTTGAAGTAGACGACCATCTGGAGACCCGGTATCCGGGACTTTATGTGATCGGAGACGGCTCCGGCGTGACCCATTCCCTGTCTCACGCATCCGCCAGCGGCGTATACGTAGCCCGGGAGATCATCGGAGAGTAAATGAAGCCCGTATTATAATCAACAGATAATAAGAAACAGGGATCTGTATCAGGAAAGGAGATATGATATGAAGGCACAGCAGTGCAGAAAAAAGTTCATGCTGATGATTGCTGTCGTGCTGATCGCGGAGATGCTGCTGATTCCATTGAAAGCGTCTGCGCAGGAAAAGTTTTGGGTCATGGTGACGGTAGCTCGTGAAGACCGCGACAAGGGAGAGGTAAAACTGTGGGAGGATACTGGCGTCAATTTCGGCAATTGGTATTATCCGGGTAAAGATGTGACATTTACCGCGATACCTTTTAAGGACTATGTATTCTCTCATTGGGAATTGATAACATATGCCGAGGGTTCTGACACCGATAGACTCGAGGAAGTGTGCTATGACAACCCGTATCGTTTCACTACGCAGGATTATATATGCGGCATCGCGTATTTTGCTCCCGCGTTTATGATCAATGTCTCCTACTGGGACGAAAGCGAGTACAAGGCGGAACGTGTGAATGGTACGGTCACTGCAAAGGGAATACGTACCGGCGTAAACCGTAATAATGTTGAATATAAGGCTGCAGCGAATGCAGAAGTCACACTGGATCTGACGCCGGATGACGGCTGCATTCTGAAAGACCTGAAGATACTTGTAAAAAACGGAGACACTTACGAGGAGATAACACCCAGTACCACCGGGTCGAATAAAGTTGAGTTTACAATGCCGGAACAGGATGTCGAGATCCGCGTTAAATATGATCAGCCCCGGGTCGGCGTCGCAACAAACGGCAGAACAAATAAGAAGGGCACCGTAAAAATCGAAGACGATATCAGCGGTGTTGATTTTGCCGGTTTGTTTGACTGCGGAAGCCGGCTGACGATCTCTGCGGAGCCTGCAGACGGGTATGCCTTTGAAGGCTGGCGAGTGGGAAAAACATATCAGGAAGCGCTCCGGAACGGCGTGAGCATCGGGTATGCAAAGAGAAATCCCTATGAATTCACGGTGGAGAAAGACGAGTATTATGTAGCAGAGTTCGTTAAGGGCTACAGTATTGCGCTCGGAGAACATTATGGCGATATCGGCTGGGTAGTCGATCATGAGGACAGCGTCACCGACAGCCGGTTTATCGGTCTTGAGGGGGATCTGGTCCGACTGACGTCATACCAGAACGAGGGAGAGGACGCCGAAGGGAATCAGTATCGTCTGACCGGTATCAAGTATCAGTATACATTGAACGGAAATACTGTTAC
>CADCQD010000140.1 GCA_902803485.1 uncultured Eubacteriales bacterium
CTGTATGTGAATGTGGATCCGGACATCTGCCTTCTCAGGCGGATCCGGAGAGACATCAAGGAACGCGGCCGGGAGATCGATAACATTTCCGAACAGTATCTGTCGACGGTGAAACCGATGTATGAGCAGTACATCCGGAATTATATCCATGACGCCGATGTGGTGGTAATGAAAGGCGGGAAGAATACACGGATCGTCCCGATCCTGGCAGGTTATATTCAGAGCGTCCTGGGCAAAAATGAGGGATAATTCACAGAAAAAGCGAAGAATATCCGCAGAATTTTGTTGATTTTTCATAGTAATGCTGTTAAAATCTCTGATAGAAGATATCGGAATCTGTTTCAGCGTCCGAACAGCCTGATCATGAAAGGAGATTTTATGGCGATCGAGATCTTGCAAATGCGGAATCCCACCGGCAGCAGTCTGCCGCTCCGGTACGCCAAGGGGCATTTCGCGACGAATCACAGTCATATCAATTATTATGTGGATCTGACACTGACGAAGCACCGCCTCAGTGAAGCCAGAAAAGCGGCGGTCGAACTGACAGAGCAGTTTAAGTCCAGTACGATCGTGGATACGATCCTCTGCCTGGACGGAACGGAAGTGGTGGGCGCCTGCATGGCCAGCCAGCTTACCGCGTCCGGTTTTATGAATCTGAACGCGCATCAGACCATTTACGTGGTCACTCCGGAGCATTCCATCGGCAGCCAGCTTTTATTCAGGGACAATGTCGTTCCCATGATCTACGGGAAGCATATCCTGATCCTGGCAGCGTCTGTCACGACCGGATATACGGTCCAGTCCGCGATCGAAGCCCTGAATTACTATGGCGGGATCGTGGTCGGCGTCAGTTCTATTTTCTCCTGTGTCAGAGAATGTATGGGTTATCCGGTCGTCTCGGTATTCAATACGGAACATCTGAGCGATTATGTGAGTACGCCTCCGAATGAATGCCCGCTGTGCAAGGCGGGACAGAAAGTGGACGCGCTGGTAAATACCTACGGTATATCCAGCATTAACGGATAGATCCGGGATAAGGCGGGAACGGATGCCGGCAGGAAAGTACCGGTGTCCGGCCCGCCTTTTTATATGCGGAAAAATAGTTTTGTAAGAGAGGACAAACATGAAAACTGAAACTGAGCAGGAGAAACAGAAGCGGCGTGAAAAAGAAGCCGCGGAACTTTCAAGGCTGGAAAAAGCCGGAAGGAAAAAAACGCTGGTCCACGGTTTCTGGTTTCTTCTGATCATTCTGACAGTCATCTATATCGCGGATGAGATCAGCTCCAATATGAACGGCGTCATGAAGCCGTATATGATATTTGACCTGTTCCATATCCCGGATTCAGATACCACATCCAGTGCCTACGGCAGCGCCATCAGCGTCATGACCGTGGCTTCGATCCCGACGTATATTCTGATGATCGTAAATCCCCTGTACCGGACGCTTGCGGACCGTTTCGGCCGGAAGATCTTCCTGTTTATCAATACCTTGTGCATGGGCCTGGGACTTCTCATGTGCATGCTGGCGCCGAACCCTTACGTATTTGTGGCCGGTACGGTATTTACCAGTTTTTTTACACCCAATGATATGCAGGTCATATACCTGATGGAGACCGCGCCGAAGCAGCACCGCGCGAAGCTGTGCAGCGTCACGAAGGGGATCGGCCTGCTTTCCGTCTCCCTGATCGGCGTGTTCCGGAGCATCTTTTATCATCCGGAGGATCTTGCGTCCTGGAGGATGGTCTATCTGGTGCCGATCATCATCACCGTTGCGATCGCGGTGATCGCGTATATCTTTACGAAAGAGACGCCGGTTTTCCTGGAGCGCAGAATGGCGTATCTACGGAAAACCGATGAAGAGCGGGAAGAAGAGCTTCGGAAGGAACAGGGCGGCGGGAAAGGCGGTATCGGAGAAGCGGTCCGCTATATCCTCCGCAGCAGGCAGCTCAGAAATGTCGCGGTCGTACTGTTTGTGTTTTCCATGGCCATTGCCATGTCCGGCTACGCCGGAGAGATCCTTCTGGCAGGCGGCCATATGAGCAACGATGATATGAACCTGTTCTATGTCGTCGAGCCGCTGGTATATGCGGTATTTGCCTTTTTCAGCGGTTTCTTCACAGACAGGCTGGGACGGAAGAACTCCGGGGTGCTGTTCGGGATCTGCGCGATCATCGGGATGACGCTTTTCGTGTTCGGCGCTCAATGGGGCATCGGCGCGGTCGCGCTGGCATTTGCCAACGGCCTGATGTTCGGCGGGCTCTGGTCGCTTTCAGATCTTTTATTCCTGGTGCTTCCGGGAGAAAGCGCGCCTACGAGGATCCGGGCTACGGTGATGGCCGTGATCTCTTATATGTTTGTCTCCAGCAGCATCGTCAGTATCCTGGTCGGCGTGTTTTATGACAGGATCGGATCTGCGAGGATCGGCGTGTTCCAGCTGTGCTTCTTTGTACCCATCATTCTTTTCAGTATCATTTTCCTGAAACTGAAGGTGAAGGAGACGAAGGATACGGATCTGTCGAGGGTCGGAGAAGAGAACGGGTGAGACGGGAACCGGAGAAGCCTGCATACTTTTAATATCACTGCCCGCAGAGACAGAAGTTGTGTTTCTCTGCGGGTGTTTTATTGTTTTCCTGCGTGCTTTCTGATATAATGTTATTATTCTGTTTATGATGAATATCAAGGAGGCCTGTCATGTCCAATATTTTGCAGCTTCAGCGTGTCAGCCCTGAAAGCGTGGGCCTGAGAAGCGCTGACGTATCAGAATTTATCCGTGCCGTTACACACAAAAATACACACATGCACAGCCTGATCGCCTCAAGGCATGGAAAAATATTCGCGGAGTGCTACTGGGATCCGTTTTCGAAGGATCTCGTACACAGCAATCATTCCCTCGGAAAGAGCTACACCTGCACCGCGGTCCTGTTCCTGATCCAGGACGGAGTGCTTTCTGAAGATGACCTTATGGTGGACCTGTTCCGGGAGGAGATCAGAGAGCGCGGCATTACGCCGGATGAAAACATGAAAAAGATGCGGCTCCGGGACGTAATGTCCATGGCCACGGGAATGGACCGGATGCCTATGATCGAAGAGGACTGGATCGGCAGATTCCTTTCCGCGCCGGTCAAATATGAACCGGGCACCCGCTTTTTCTACAATACGGCGGGCTCCTGCATGCTGGGAGCGCTGGTCAAAAAGTTCAGCGGAAAAGACCTGAAGGAGTTCCTGACAGAGCGGCTGTTCGGAAAGATCGGCATCGATCCGCAGCGGTTCGTCTGGCTGAAGTTCCCGAACGGTTTCGACGCGGAGCCCGGGACCTTTTCTCTGACAGAAGACAATCTCCGCCTCGCGATGCTTTACACGAATCTTGGGGAGTGGAACGGGGAGCAGATCCTGGATCCCGCGCTTGTGCGCCGCGCCTTGTCCGTACAGACGGAAAACTCCGATAATCCGGATCATTTAGACTGGCGGAGCGGATATGGCTATCAGCTGTGGGCCTGCAGTTATCCCGGAGTCTACCGGATCGACGGCGGCCAGGCGCAGTACGGCATCATCTGGCCGGAGAAGGGGATCACGGTCGCCATCCATGAAGGCGGCATTCTGCCGGACGGCCTGCAGGATACGCTCACGGTGGTCTACCGGTCATTGTTTGACCATCTGGCAGGAGATGCGCTGCCGGAAGATCCGGAGGCATATATGGCGCTTCAAAAACAGTGCCAGGAGATCCGTTATCCTGATGATCCCGCAAACGAAGGCCCTGTAAACACGGCAGTTTCCGGCACTTATATGGTTACGCAGGGTGAACTGGATCCGTGGATCAGCCTTTCGCCTTCGAATTCCGGAGACTTTTTCCGTCCGTACAGAGATCATCCATTTGAGATCCCGAAATTCCGGCTTTCTGCCGGCCCGGATGGCGTGCTGCTTTGTTTCTCTGAAAGTTCCGCCATCTACGCTCGTTTTGACGGCAGATTATTCCGCGGGCAGACGGAGACGCCTTTCAGCGCGCTGGGAAACTATGCGGCAACAGCGCGTTTTGTGAGTGACCGCCGGCTTGAGATCCACATCCACTGGCTGAACGGCTGGTTTGAGACTCTGGCTGAATTCGATTTCGGCGGCGATGAAGTGCTCATTTCCACAAGGAAAACGCGGCTGGATACCCGCGCACCGTATATTTCCGGCAGCGCGGCAGCAAAGCGGGTCAATGGATAAGAAGGACGAAATACATATGAAATTTAAAATTCAGATCGTAAAGGACAAATCATTTTACATAAAAGTGCTCGCGATCATGCTGCCGGTAGCCGCGCAGCAGGCCATCAACATGGGTGTCAACATGATGGATACCATCATGCTGGGACAGCTGGGCGAGGTGCAGTTTTCCGCGTCCTCTCTCGCGAACAGTTTTTACAATATTTTCCATATTTTCTGTATGGGCACCATCGGCGGCTGCAGTGTGGTGGCGGCCCACTATTACGGCGCTAAGGAAAACCGGAAGGTGATGGAAGTATTCGCGCTGGCTCTTAGGATCATTTCATGTCTGGCGATCGCCTTCGCTCTGGTGACCTGGTTCTTCCCCGCGGCTATTATGCGGCTGTTCACAACGGAACAGGAAGTCATTGACGCAGGGATCGGATATCTGAAGATCACCGCGTTTATCTACCTGATCCACGGCACCGGTTTTGTCACGGCACAGCTGATGCGTTCCGTGAACCAGCCCAGGATCGGGCTGTATGTATCCCTGCTGTCATTCTTCGTCAACGTCGGCGCGAACTGGATCTTTATCTTCGGCCATCTGGGCGCGCCCAGGATGGAGATCAACGGAGCGGCACTGGGTACGCTGATCGCGCGTATTTCTGAGTTTATCGTGACTTATATCCTCGTCCTGAGACAGAAGAAGTTCCCCTTCAGCTGGAAGGATTTCTGTATCAGGCCCAGCAAAGAAGTGACGGGAAAATATATCAGCGTAGGTATGCCGGCGCTGATCTCGGACGCGCTCTTAGGCTTTGGTAATACAGCCCTCAGCATGATCATCGGCCGGCTGGGCGTGGCGGCGGTTTCCGCGAACTCCATCTGCCAGGTCGTGGACCGGTTCTTTACGGTCATCGTTTCGGGAATCGCGAACGCGTCCAGCATCATTGTCGGACATACCATCGGACGGGGAGAGAAAGAGAACGCCCAGGTGGAAGGAGAGACCTTCTATTTCCTGGCCATGGTGTTCGGCCTGATCAGCAGCGTGATCATATACTTCCTTGGACCGCTGACGCTGGCCTTCTATAAACTGGAGCCGGAGACCATCGTGGTAACGAAGCAGATGATGAACGCCTTTGCCGGAATCGTCTTCTTCCAGGCCATTCAGACAGTCATGACCAAAGGCGTTCTGAGAGGCGGCGGAGACACCAAGTTCCTGATGGTAGCGGATATTCTGTTCCTGTGGATCGTTTCGATCCCTCTGGGGTATGTCGCGGGGATCATTCTGCACTGGCCGGCATGGCTCGTTCAGCTGTGCCTCCGCGCGGATTACGCCATAAAGGCGTTCTGGTGCATCGGACGGCTGATGAGCGGCAAGTGGATCCACGACGTGGCGCATAAAAAGTAAGGCAGAGACAAAACGAAGTTCTATACATACGGAAAAGGAGGACTGCTGATGAAGATCCAGGAAGTCATGGACAAGATCTACGGGTTTCATCCATCCCTCGGAGAACGGGAGGCGGAAACCATTGACGGGCTGAAGATCGGAGATACTGGCCAGGAATGCACCGGCATTGCCACAGGCATCTTCGCGTCCGTGGAAGTGATCGAGCAGGCGCATGCCGCGGGAGCAAATCTGCTCCTGGTGCATGAGCCGGTGTTCTATGATCACTTTGATAAAGAAGAGGCGAAGACGCACAACGAGGTGGCGCGGAAGAAAGCAGAGCTTTGCGAAAAGTATCACATGGTCATTATCAGGGACCATGATCACCTGCACGCGCACCGGCCGGACGGTATCTATTACGGCGTGATGACGGAACTCGGGATCCGGGCATATTGCAAAACGGATATCCTGGCGAAACGGGATCCCGGGAAATTCGCGTTTCTCTTTGAATTCCCGGGGGAAGGAATTCCTGTAAAGGAATTTGCCTCCATGTGGCGTGACCGGCTGGGTCTTAAAAACATCCGCCTCATCGGGAATCCGGATACGATGGTCCGCCGTATGGCCTGGGGCGGCCATTGCCTGAATAATTCCCAGGGAGAGATCCGGAAGGTGGAAGAAGCAGACGTGGATCTGTACGTTCCCGGGGAGTGCATAGACTGGGAAGTCGCGGAGTATTTCAAAGACGCAGGCGGCTTTGGACTGAATAAAGCCATGATGCTCATCGGCCATTTCAATAAAGAAGAACTGGGCATGAAGCATGCGGTTACCTGGGTCTCCCGGCTGGTGGACTATCAGATCCCGGTGACCTACTGCAGCAATCATGATATGTACTGGTATCTGGATCAATGACGGAGGAGAGCAGAATGAAAGAGTTTTATATTGACAATGACGGGATCCGGCTCCACGCGAAGCTGGATATGCCGGAGGGAAAAGACAAGTGTCCCTTATGCATCGTGATCCACGGATTCACCGGCCATATGGAAGAGCGGCACATCATTGCTGTTGCGGAAGCGCTGAATGAAGTGGGCGTCGCTTCTCTTCGGGTGGAGATGTACGGCCATGGAAAGAGCGGCGGGCAGTTCAAGGATCATACCCTGTACAAATGGGTAACCAACGCGCTGGCTGTGGTGGACTACGCGAAATCTCTGGATTTTGTTACGGATCTGTACATTACCGGGCATTCTCAGGGCGGACTTCTGACGATGCTTATTGCCGGTATGGTTCCGGACGCCTTTAAGGCAGTGATCCCGCTGGCACCGGCGTGGATGATCCCGGACGGCGCGCGGCAGGGGATGCTGCTTGGCATGCCTTTTGATCCGAAACACATTCCGGATGAGATCGTGAC
>CADCQD010000141.1 GCA_902803485.1 uncultured Eubacteriales bacterium
CCAGCTTATCGATCTCGTCGATGTAAATGATGCCGCGTTCGGCCTTCTTTACGTCGTTTCCCGCTGCTGCCAGAAGCTTTGTGACCACGGATTCGATATCATCGCCGATGTATCCGGCTTCTGTAAGGGCCGTGGCGTCCGCGATCGCCAGCGGAACGTCCAGGAGGTTCGCCAGCGTCCTCACCAGAAAAGTCTTGCCCGAACCCGTAGGCCCGATCATCAGCATATTTGATTTTTCGATCTCCACGTTCTGGTCTTCGTTCGCCAGACGCTTGTAATGATTATAGACCGCTACGGAAACCGCCTTCTTCGCGTGATCCTGGCCTACCACGTACTCGCTGAGCATCGCGTCGATCTCATGCGGATACGGGATCATTTTCATGTCGATCTTTTCTTCCTCTTCGTCCTTCTGCTTTTTTACCGATTTCGGCATGGGGCGCCGCCCCAGCATGGACTGCAGTTCTTCCGGCGTCAGGACCATGGAAGTAAATCCCATATTCGGGAAACCGAAAAATCCTCCCTGCTGCGGCGTTTCCTGTCCCCCTTCCGGTACCTCCTTCGGTTTTTCCTCTCCGGGTCCCGGAGCCTCCGGTTCTTTCGCGTCCTGCGGCGCTTCCTTATCAGTTCCCTGATTTCCCGGCGCCATCCACGGAATACCCGGCATTCCGGGCATCTGCGGCATCAGGCGGGACAGGTCTCCGCCGGACATCTGAATGGCGGAATCCATGGTCCGCTGCAGGCAGTCATGGCAGATATGGATGCCTCCCGGCATGGTGATCATGCTTCCGGCTTTACTCTCCGGCCGTCTGCAGATATAACAGACTTTTTCATATTCATCGTTATGATTATTCTGGTCGCTCATTTTATCTCCGGTCAGTTCATGTCTTCTAAAAGCTTCTCCGCGGTTGCGAGCCGGACGCAGACCGTGAACAGGTTAATGGCTGAATCCAGGTCCGACGGAGTCGCGTAAGACGGCGCGATCCGGATATTCCTGTCCTCAGGATCGATGCCGTACGGGAAAGTGGCGCCCGCGCCTGTCATTACGACGCCGGCGTCTTTCATCATGCCCACGACCTTCTTCGCGAGGCCGGGCTGTGTATTAAAGGAAACAAAGTAGCCGCCGTCCGGATCCGACCACTCGGCGATGCCCAGATCTCCCAGTTCACGGTGCAGGATCATCTGCACCAGGTCGAATTTGGGCTTCAGGATGGCCGCGTGCTTTGCCATATGCATCATTACATACTGCGCGTTCTTAAAGAAACGCACATGGCGGAGCTGGTTGATCTTGTTATGGCCGATGGTCTGGATCTTCATCTGCGCCGTAACGTCCGCGATGTTCGCGGGGCTTGTCGCCAGAGCCGCGATGCTGGAACCGGAAAAGCTGATCTTGGAAAATGATCCGAATTTATAGACCATGTCCGGTCTTCCGTGCTCTTTGCAAAGCGTCAGGATCTCAGGGATCACGTGCATATGGTTGAAATCCAGATGATGCACATTATACGCGTTGTCCCAGTAGATCCGGAAATCTTCAGCAGCCGGCGTGAGGCGGGCAAAACGCTCCACGACCTCGTCAGAATAAACGGTTCCCGTGGGGTTGGAATACTTGGGCACACACCAGATGCCCTTGACGGAGCTGTCATTATTGACGTACTTCTCCACCAGGTCCATATCCGGGCCGTCCGCAAGCATCGGAATACTGACCATTTCGATACCGAAATGCTCCGTGATCGCGAAATGCCGGTCATATCCCGGTACGACGCACAGGAATTTCACCTTGTCCAGGCGGCACCAGGGCGTGCTTCCCATGACACCGTGGGTATAGCTCTTGGAAACCAGGTCGTACATGATATTCAGGCTGGAATCGCAGAAAATGATCACATTTTCCGGCCGGGTCTCCATGACCTCAGCCATCAGCGCCTTCGCTTCCGGAAGACCGGTAAGGCTGCCGTAATTCCGTGTATCCTGCCCGTTTTCACTGAGATAGTCCGCCTCGGAATGCAGTACGTCCATCATTCCCATGGAAAGCTCCAGCTGTGCTTCGCTGGGGATACCGCGGGAAATATTCAGATGAAAGCCGGAATTCTGATAGGCTTCATACTGTTTCTTCAGCTGCTGTTTTTCCGCGAGGAGCTCTTCCCTTGTCATTTCACTGTATTTTTTCATCCCTGTTTCCCCTTAATCTTTTGCGTCAAGTTCTGTCCTGATGTCTTCTTTCAGCGCGGTCCAGGCATCCTCATGCTCCACATAAAACTTCGGGCATTCCTTCCCGGAAACGTCGTAATGCCTGATCACGTCATCCGCGGTCAGTCCGTATATTTTCAAAAGATCCGCAGTAAGTTTCACCACTGTCCTGTAAGTTTCGTCATTGAATTTTCCCGTCTCGTCCGGATGGCAGACTTCGATGGATACCGTATCCTCGTTTCTCGGGTAATTCGCGTACGCGATCTCCGTAAGCGGGACACACTGGACGACTTCGCCGTTCAGGCCGACGATGAAATGAGAGCTGGCCTTGACGCCCTGCGGATTATTCGCGTTTTTCCTGAGATTCTCGAAATAATTCCGGTTGGCTTCCGCGGACGTGCCGGGATTCGCCACATAATGGATCACGATATTCTTCACGGAGCCAAGCGCGTTCCCGGGCCGGGAATATTCATTTTTCGTCAGCAGCCGCTTTTCCACATAAGACGGAGCACGGTCATTCGCCGCCTCGTCCCGTGGGAAGATCCTTGACAGCAGAAAGGCCAGAAGAAGGATCGTCCCTATAAACAGGAGCACCGCGATCCCCAACCGGTCCCACCGGATCTGTTCCTTCTGCTTTTTCCTTTTATTTCCACTCATAACAATTTAAAAAACAAGGGCGGTCATAGAATCCATCTATCCGGATTTATTCCCCGCCCATTTCTTTATTTATTCTTCGCCCGTAAGCTTTCTGCTTTCTTACGAAGCTTCTGTGCAAACCCCTTCTTTTCCGGAAGCTTCGGTACCGAGCCTCCCCGCACCGATTTCAGTTCCGTAATATACATTCCGCTGAGCATGACCGTGCAGGTCTTTTTCACAGGCAGTATCTCGTAAACACCGGCATCTGCGATGAGCGTCATGACCCTTGGTCCTATCTTGGCCTTCACAACAGGCAGCTTCATTTTTCTTGCGTAGAACGGTGCCTGCTGCACGACTGCGTCCGGCAGTCCGGCTTCTGTCATCTTCTTCTTCTGTTTGTCGATCACCAGAATGGAAACCTGCTGTTTGGTCATTTCCATCTGCTTTTCCGCTTCCGCCTGGCGTGTCTGCATCTTTCTGCCGACCACAAAGAGCACGATCAGCAGGATCACCAGAACCGCCGCCAGTACGATCAGTAAGATCCCCCACCAGGGCATAAGCAAAATCCTCCTTCAGCAGGCATTCCGCCTGCGCTAAAACACATCTGATATATTTTATCACGATTCTACTGAAGTTGCAACAGATTTTCACCGTGAAATCCATGCGCAGCCTGTGAAGATTTCGTGAAAACCGGCACGTTCCGTCAGTATTCTTCTATCGCGATCTTCTCCGCAGCCGGGATCTCCGCCTTCAGGACGCCGGACGCGAAACGGCGGAACCGTTCCGGGTCATCGCTGACGTAAAAGCTGTAGGACGGCTGTTTCTGTTCCAGACCCGTTTCCCGCATCAGGTCAAAATGCTCCAGCGTCCGCCGGAGTTCCACGGCGGTCTCATACGCGGGATTCACCAGATTCACGCTGTTTCCCATCACCTCGCGGATGGTGGAGCGAAGCAGCGGGTAATGGGTGCAGCCCAGGATCAGCGTATCGATATCCGCGGCTTTCAGATCCGCCAGGTACCGGGCCGCGATCTCCGTGGTCACAGGGTCCTTCCACAGCCCTTCCTCCGCCAGAGGGACAAACAGCGGGCATGCCCTGGAAAACACCTTGACGTCCGGGGCAAGCTCCATAATATAGCTGGAATACAGACCGCTGTTTACCGTGGCCTCCGTACCGATCACACCCACCCGGCCGTTCACCGTAGCGTGGGCGGCTACCCGCGCTCCCGGTTTTACAACACCGATAATGGGGACCGGCACGCCGGCTTTCACTTCCTCCAGCGCGTACGCGCTCACGGTATTGCAGGCAACCACGATGGCCTTCACTTCCTTGGTATAGAGGAAGCGGAGGATCTGCTCCGTATAATGGATCACGGTGGACTGGGACTTGGAACCGTAAGGCACCCGCGCGGTATCTCCGAAATATACGATATTCTCTTCCGGCAGCTGCCGGATGATCTCCCGCACCACGGTCAGCCCTCCCAGGCCGGAATCAAATACGCCTACCGGTGCGTCTTTATGCATACCGTAACTCCTTTCAGTGCTCATGATGCTCCATGGAAAGATCGATCAGCGTCTGCACCAGTTTCTTTTTATCCAGCCCCCGGTACTCCCAGAGCATCGGGTACATACTGATCCCGGTAAAGCCCGGCAGCGTATTGATCTCATTGAACACTACGCCCTTTTCATCCAGGAAGAAATCCACCCGGGCCAGGCCGTAGCAGCCCATGGCCTTGAAGATCCGGACCGCGTCGGAGCGGATCTCTTCTTCCACGCCCTCCGGAAGATCCGGATGCGTGTCCGTAATCGATTCCGCGTTATTGTATTTCGCGTCGTAATCGTAGAAATCCGCTGCGGCTACGATCTCCCCGGCGCCGGATGCCTGAACGTCTTCCCCGCCCAGCACCGCGCACTCGATCTCGCGTCCGCGGATGGTTTCCTCCACCAGGATCTTTGAATCATGCACCGCTGCCGCGTAAAGAGCCTTTACCAGCCCTTCCCGGTCTTCCGCCTTGCTGACGCCCACAGAAGAGCCGGCGCAGGAAGGTTTGACAAATACGGGATACGACAGTTTCTTCTCGATCACGCCGATGATCTCATGGATCCGTTTCAGATCGCTCCGGTGCACCGCCACATACTCTGCCTGGCGGATCCCCAGGGTATCCACGATCACCTTGGTATAGACCTTATCCATGGACGCGGCGGAGGCAAATACTCCGCAGCCCGCGTACGGAATGCCGGAGAGCTCAAACAGGCCCTGCACGGTACCGTCTTCACCATACAGACCATGAAGGACCGGGAAGATCACGTCCACATGGACATATTCTGAAACCTGTCCGTCCTGGATCACATAACCGCCGTGAACGGAGGTATCCGGTGAAAGCAGAAAGCTTTTCCGGCTTTCCGTCCAGGTCCCGTCCTCAATGCCCGCGACGCTGTCCGCAAGGAGCCACCGGCCGTCCTTGGTAATGCCGGTCAGAAGAAGTTCATACCGGTCCGTATCTACGGATCGGATCACATTTAACGCGGATCGGCAGGAAACCTCATGCTCTGATGACCTTCCGCCAAAGAGTATCATCAGTTTTTCCATTATTTCTGCCCCTTTCTGCCGACTCCGTACGGCATGTCTTCCACATAATTCACCTTCCGCGCCTCCTCGAAGGTGCAGTTCTCCCTGCTCCAGTCGATATCGCCTTCGCAGCCGGCGTAGTCGCTGATGCGGATGGCGCAGAGCTTTCCGTCCGCGCCGCGTTCATAGGCGGCGATCCCGGACATCGCGAGGCGGTTCCTCTCCTCCTGTCCCGCCCGGGAAACGATGTGCACCCACTCAATAATGCAGTTTTTCCCGTCATCGACCAGGGTCTCATAACGCATCGTCACGCAGCGGGGAATATACTCTGCCATCCGGGCGTACACCACGGGAATGTCCTCGTACTCATCTTCCCGCATATCTCCGTCATTCGGATGATATCCGCCGAAGCGGCACTTGTCGCCGCAGCATCTGACGATCCGGTCCACGTCCACAGCGGGCATATGATGCAGTCCCTCATAATACTCCCGCACGGCGCCGGTCAGCACACAGGGATCGCCCATCTCCAGATGCGCGCTTTGGAAAAGGGGAGGCCGGTACGCGGAGGCGCCTGGCACATAGGTATAATGGCAGTAGATCCGGATCTCGTCCAGCGTATCCGCGGTCCTGAGATCCGCTACGATAAACATCGGCACCTGATCCATGACGTCGCCGGAGATGAAATGGATCTCCGCTTCCAGTACCGCCCGGCCGTTTGCCCGGGTCTGGATGCAGGGGACCATCTCCGCCCGGTCCGCGCCGAACTGTCTGATAAAGCCCTCAGCAAATTCGCGGATGCCTGAAAGGCCTTCAAAACGTCCGTAAGGCGTGTCGATCACGCTCGGTTCATCCCCGAAAAGCTTCCTGTCCCGGAAAAACCGGAGCGCTTCCTCCGTATCGCCGCGGCAGACCGCAGCCATAAAAAGGACCTCCGGAGCAGTATACAGCACCGGATGCTCCGGTCCCGCGTATATGCGCGCAAGCGCGCTCTTCTTTCTGATCTTCATATTATCCTCCCTGGCCCCGCGCCTTACCAGGCCGCGGGATGTATGATCTTTTCACGATCCTGAGCAGGCGCCCGGCTTCGGATCACATACAGGCGCCGTGACCGCCGTAAATGCCTCCGGGTACAGCTTTCTGATCCCGGCTTCCGCACTTTCAGCATCGGCGCGGCTGGAAAACAGGCCGAAAACCGTCGGCCCGGAGCCGCTCATTGCCGCGCCGCGGGCGCCGAGCTTCATAAGATCTTCCCGGATCCCCCGGATCACAGGATGCTTCTCTGACGTGACCGGCTCCAGGACGTTCAAAAGTCTTTTCGCGATGCCATCGGCGTCCCCTTCTCCCAGAGCCCGGAGCATTCCCTCCGTATCCGGTCTTAGAGCTGCCTCTGCCCGGTCATAGGCCTCATAGATCTCCTTTGTGGAGACCGCGGCCGGCGGCTTTACCAGAAGCAGCGTAAAGGGCAGTACTGCTCTGACCGGCGTCAGGATCTCGCCGATCCCTTCGGAAAGCGCGGTCCCTCCCAGGACACAGAAGGGTACGTCAGCGCCGGTCTTCTTCCCCTCTGCCATCAGTTCCTGATCCGTAAGTTTCAGGTCAAAAAGAGTCCTCATGCCCCGGATCACCGCGGCGGCATCTGAAGATCCGCCGGCCAGCCCCGCGGCAGCCGGGATCCGCTTTACCAGGCCGATCCGCAGACCGCCCGGAAGTCCGAAACGTTCGAACAGGCCCCGCGCAGCCTTCACGCAAAGATTCCGGTCATCCTTCGGGATGTCCGGAGCCTCCGTCTCCAGAAGGATCCCGGCCTTTTCCGTCCGCTGAAGCGTAACGGTATCCTTAAGCGCAAGTTCCTGCATGATCATCCGGACCTCATGATAACCATCCGGACGCCTTAAAAGAATGTCCAGGGTCAGATTGATCTTTGCATGGGCATACAGAGTGATCTCCTGATGATTTCTATCGAAAAAGCTGTGACCGTCATCCGTTCTGTTCATTTTCCTGCTTCCAGCGTTCCTTCCTGCGTTTTTTCCTTTCTGCGGCATCCGGATCCTGTCCGGCCTTGACCGCGTTTACCATAGAAAGGCAAAGAGAGACGGGAATCATCAAAAAGGACAGTCCCAGGATCCCGTACAGGACCCAGTCAGCGGTCTCCTTGGGACGGTCCAGCGTATAGTCTCCGAGTTTAAGCAGAACTTCCGGTTCTTCCGCCGCGTCAAAAGGGAGCTCCGTCACGGCCTCCTGCGTTTCCGGAGCTTTCGTTTCTGAAGGCTTGGGAACCGTTTCCGCTTCCGTTGTTTCTTCCTCTGTCTCCTCTTCTGTTTCCGATTCCGGCTCCGGTTCTGTCACCTTGGGCGCGTATTTTTCCAGCAGTTCCTCTGCAGGAAGCATTCCCTGGTACATTTCCTCAGAATAATTTCCTGCCCGCTCCAGCATGGTGCAGGTCAGCAGGATATAATCATGCAGATGCTGCCGGATCACGCCCGGAAGCTTTTCCTCCAGAAAAGCCAGGTCGTCATGCTCTGTATGAATGATCTGGCCGTTGGTATCACTGAAGGCTTCGTTCCTGGTATTCAGAAAATAGGGATGTGTCTCATCATTGACGGAACCGTCTTCATTGATCCAGCAATTGGCCTCAAAATAAAGGTACGGGATCCCGGCCTGCATGAAATAGAAATGATCGCTGCTGAAATCTCTGGTAGGAGTACGGTACCGGGTCACCTGCACCGGCATCGCGTGAAGTTCGATCGAAAGTTCCTCGGAAAGCGCGAAAGCCATCTGAAGTCCCCAGTCCCTCACAAGCGCGTCGTTCTCGTCATATTCACCGCCATAAGCGTACATCATGTCACCGGACCCCAGGCAGTCCAGATTGATGTACAGCGCGATGTTTTCCGGATCTGTACATCTGTCCATATAAATATTCGAACCCGCGAATCCGCGGAATTCTTCTCCGTCAAAGAAGCAGAATTCCAGGGTCAGCGGCGTAGCTTTGTTCCGGAAACGCTTTGCCAGCTCCATCAAAGCCGCAACACCGGTCCCGTTGTCTTCGCAGCCGTGCGTATCTACACAGTCATAATGGGCGCCAATGACGATCCGCTTCTCCGATTCCCCTTTTTTCCGGAAAA
>CADCQD010000142.1 GCA_902803485.1 uncultured Eubacteriales bacterium
AGCATGGAGGATATTGACGCGGTAAAGGCTCTGGGCATGGACCTGAAGATGGACTTCCTGGTGAATCATATTTCCGTGCTTTCGAGGCAGTTCCAGGACGTCGTGAAAAAGGGAGACGCTTCCGAATACCGGGATTTCTTTATCAACTGGAACGACTTCTGGCAGGGATGCGGGGAAATGACCGAAGAAGGCTATATCCGGCCGGATGACAAGTACCTGAAGGATATGTTTTTCAGGAAACCCGGCCTTCCGATCCTGATGATCCGTTTCCCGGACGGCAGAGACGTGCCTTACTGGAATACCTTTTATCAGGAGGTTCGTTATCCCGTGTTGTCATATGAGATCCTGATGGAGCTGTATCCCATGCAGTATCTCAGGGCTGTGACCCTGGCGGATATCCTGAACCTGCAGCTTGCGGAGGGTAAAACACCCGCGGACCTGGACTTTGACGGCGCGGAGCGGTACCGGGAAGGGATCGTGGACTATCTGGAGTCTCATCGCTCTTATCTTGGGCAGATGGATCTGAATATCAAGTCTCCTCTGGTCTGGGATTATTATGATGAGGTTCTCAGAAAACTGGCTTCCTACGGGACAAGGATCGTCCGTCTGGATGCCTTTGCCTACGGGCCGAAAGAGCCCGGCGCGAAGAATTTCCTGAATGAGCCGGGTACATGGGATCTGCTTTCCGGACTTCAGACGCTGGCTGACAAATACGGCGTCCGGCTGCTTCCGGAGATCCACGCAAGCTATGAAGAGGGCAATTACCGGACTCTGGCGGAAAAAGGATATCTGACCTATGACTTCTTCCTTCCCGGACTGATCCTGGATGCCATTGAGCATCAGGACGGGTCGCTCCTTCTTTCCTGGGCAAAGGAACTGAATGATAAGAAGATCCGTTCCGTCAATATGCTGGGCTGTCATGACGGCATTCCTCTTCTGGACCTTCGGGGACTTCTTCCCGAGGAGCGGATCCAGGAGCTGATCCGGACTGTCGTTGCCCGCGGAGGTTATGTGAAGGATCTTCACGGGAATCAGAATATGTATTATCAGGTGAACGCCACCTATTACAGCGCTTTAGGGGAAGATGACCGGAAGTTCCTTCTGGCGCGCGCGCTTCAGCTGTTCATGCCCGGAAAGCCCCAGATCTGGTACCTGGATCTGTTCGCGGGAACGAATGACTACGACGCGGTGAAGCGGGCCGGCGCCGGCGGACACAAGGAGATCAACCGGACTAATCTTTCGGTTTCTGAAATGGAAGAAGCACTGAAGAAACCGGTGGTGCAGGAGCAGCTGAAGCTGCTCAGGTTCCGGAATACATGTCCTGCGTTCGGGTTTGATTCAGAATTCAGCTGCAGTCTGGAAGGGCCTGTTCTGACACTGGGCTGGAAAAAGGACGGTGTATCCGCGGAGCTGAAAGCGGACCTTAAAAATTTGAACTATGAGATCAATGAAAGATAACCGCTGGATCACAGAAAATGGCCGGCCGGATCACATGGCCGGTCCAGGAGGACGCAATGATCGAACAGGTAAAAACAAAATACGGAATTTATGAGGGCGTGCGGAGTGAAGAGGGCTTTGCCCTGTTCCGGGGCATCCGGTACGGTACGGCGGCACGGTTCTGCCCGCCGGAGGAGATCCGGCCCTTTGAGGGTGTGAAGGTCTGTGATACCTACGGACCTGCCGCGCCGCAGCCACCCTTTGACATGAATGATGAGACCGGGCATCCGAAGCGGATCATGCCCGGGTATCCCTATCCGCCCGAGACCAGCGAGGATTGTCTGTATCTGAATATTACGACACCGGCTGATAGTCCGGAAGACCGTCTGCCGGTCATGTTTTATATCCATGGCGGCGGCGCGCAGACCTGGTACGGGTCCTGCTATGAATACCGGGGAGACGGCCTGGCGTCCCATGGCGCGGTGGTGGTGACCATCCATTACCGGCTGAACATTTTCGGCTTTCTGACACATCCGGAACTGGCAGAGGAGAGCGGACATGACGCAAGCGGAAACTACGGTGTCATGGACCAGCTTCTGGCACTTCGCTGGGTCAAGGAAAACATCGCCGGTTTCGGCGGTGATCCGGAAAGGATCCTGATCTTCGGCCAGTCCGCAGGGGCGCGCTGTGTACAGATGCTGCTGGGAATGCCCATGGCCAGAGGCCTGTTCCGAAGAGCAGCCATGCATTCCGGCGGCGGGATGTACTGCTTCCCGGAGACGAGCCGGGAGGAAATGGAAAAGCAGGGAGAAGATTTTACAGCGTTCTGCGGCTGCAGGAGCGTCCGCGAGCTTCGGGAAATGCCATTTGAACAGCTGGAGGAATACAGTATCCGGTTCATGCGGGAGAAACACCGGATCTTCTGGATGTATACGGACGGATATGTGGTGCCGGAGAGTCCTGAAAAGGCTGTTTTAAGCGGACGTTATCCGGAGACTGAGATCATTCTTGGCAGTACTGTAGATGAAGGCTATACAGAGGGAAAAGGGCTTCTCGCGGGTTTTGCGCCGACCATGCGGGTATTCGCGGATGTCCTCCGCGAGAAAACCGGCAAGGCGCCGTATGTTTACTGCTTTAACCGCCCGCAGCCCGGGGATGACATCGGTACTCCGCATTCCTGTGACAACCGGTACGTCTTCTGCTCACTTCGGGAATCCTGGCGTCCCTATACGGAAGCGGATTTTGCGCTGTCTGAACAGATGATGTGTTACTGGACCAATTTCGCTGCGACAGGCGATCCCAACGGCAGCGGCCTTACAGAGTGGGTTCCTTTTGACGAACGGCGGCTTGCCATGGAGCTTCGGACAGAGGGCCTGAGGATGGCGGATCTTTCCAATGATTTTGTGAAGGAACGTGAAGAAGCGGTCCGGAAGAAGATCGAAGAATGATCATATATAATTAGTGAAAGACTTATTGAAAAAGGGCTGCGCACATTTGTGCTGCAGCCCTTTTTCTTTACGCGCCAGGCGGCGCGCGTTTCCGGCGGGTGTATGTTAGTGGATCTCATAGCCGAGGCCTGCCAGATCCTCCCAGAGATGCATCTGGGTCGCTATGGTCTGGGCCCAGAGGAAATAGAATTCTTTTCCGTAATGGGCGTGGTCCTCGGAATTGATGTACTTAAAGTCCGCGTATGGTGTGGCGGAGACGTAGATCGCGCCGGTTTCCTGGCAGACCTGCTGGATCCGGGCGTTGAAGTCCGGAATCATGAAGAAGCGGTAGAAGTAAGGCCTCGCCTCTTCGGGACAGGGCAGGATCTCCTGGAGATACACCTGTCCGGGATTGATGGCCTGATACTGGCGTACCAGACTCAGATAATCCTGATAAAACCGTTCGTTGCTTCCGTCGTAGTGGCCGATGTCGTTCAGACCCATGACGAACAGCGTCTTCGGCTTGTACATATACGCCACCTGCAGTGCGAAGGGGGTGATCACGTCTACAGAAACGCCGCTCTGGAATTTCACCTCATTTTCGGACATAATGCCGCAGTCCACCGCGTTTTTCGCCCGGGAGTTGCCGATGACGATGCAGTTCGAGAACAGACGCCTGAGATACGGGATGTCCGTGTCGTCGCAGTCATAGGTGACGGAACGGGCGGTCAGATGCGACCCCGCAAGGAAGGAATCCATATACTGCTGTTCCGCGATGGAAGAGGACTCAGCTACAGAGGACTCATAAAGAGATGCGGCAACGGACTGCTCCATGGATTCCTGAGCAACCGAGGAAGCAAAAATGGATTCCTCGATGGACCGGGACTCTTCAATGGACGCGGCCACGGATTCCCGTACGGATTCGTCCCGGCTTTCCTGTACAGACTGCATTTCAGCCATGACATCCTTCATATCCAGGTCGTTCAGGGAACGGAGTTCCTCCACCACAGTCTCATCAACCGACGGGGGAGGCGCGGCGTCGCTATGGGTGATCCCCATAAAGAATATCGCAGCGCAGATCAGAAGAGCTGCCGCCAGCAGCCCGATGGTAAACTGCATCATGTGCAGTGTTTGATTATAATGTTTGTCCATGCAATTTCCTTTTTGGTTACGGTTCCAGGATCGTCAGGTCTTTTCCGGCTGCGTAATCCTCCATCACGCGTACGATGGCTTCCGTGACTGCGCTGTCGATCCGTTCATAGGTCCTGCCGGAGGATACCGCGTGCAGGAAGGCCACCAGTTCATACCGGATGCCTTCGCCTTCCAGCATATAGAAATAGCGCTGGTTCAGCCGCGGGTCCTCATAACGGATCTCAAAGGTATCTGTTTTCCACCAGGGAGCGGGGACGTAAGCATAGCCTTTGGTACCGGAAATGATCAGTTCTCCTTCCGTTTTCACACCCTTTCCGACCCGTGTGCTGGCTACGGCTTTCGGGAAAACGAAATCGATCTTGGAAAAATAGTCATATTGCGTATCCTGTTCGATCATCGACATGATACGTTTGCTGTCCGCCTGGGGACCGAGGAGCTGGAATATCGGCAGGAGGCCCGTTGGCCCCCAGTCATAGATACTGTTCCAGCGTTCCCGGAGCGCTTCCCGCGGGACACCGTCCACGTCCTCCATGCTGGTGCAGGCGCTGTCTACGGAAACGATCTGTCCGATCTTTCCGCTTTTCAGCAGGTTGATCAGCCGGTTGTAGGCCGTGGAGAAGGCGGTCTTCAGCGCTTCCATCAGGATCAGGCCTTTTTCGTCCGCAAGAGCCATCAGCTCATGGAGTTCCGCCACCTTCAGGGTCACCGGCGTTTCCACCAGGACATGCTTCCCGCTGAGCAGCGCTTTTTTGATGTTCTGATAGTGGCGCGCAGGGTGAGAGTAGATATAAACGGCGTCCACCTGCGTCAGAAGTTCGTCATACGCGGCGTCATCATCCACGCTGGCCACTGCTTCCACGGATAGGCCGTTGACGAATTCCGCTTCCCGCCGGACCTTGTCCACATTGCTGGACTGTCCCAGAAGTCCCAGCCGGAGCGTGCTTTCACTCCGAAGCTCTGTGCTGGAGACGCCTTCCGTCCGGTCCAGATAGACCACCTCGCAGTATTCCTTCAGGTAGTCGAATTTTCCTTTCCAGTCGGAGCCGATGGCGAACACATCCACGCCATACCGGCGGATATCGTCGATCTTCTGTCCTTCATATTCTTCTACGATGATCTCGTCCGCAAGCCCTGTCGCCCGGACGGCTTCCATCCGCTCGATCAGCGACTGCTGGACATTGATCTTCCCGCGGGATTTATCAAAGTCTTCCGTGGTTACGCCAACGATCAGATAATCGCCCAGCGCGCGGGCGCGCTGAAGAAGGCGGACGTGGCCGTAATGCAGAAGATCATATGTCCCGTAGGTGATTACTTTACGCATGTTCCGCTCCTGTATCCCCGTCGATTTCCATAAAAGCGTCAAAGAAGAAGCGCATGGCGCGTTCTGATCCCACCGAGACGCGGATCACGTCTTTGAGAAGCTCATTTCCGTAGGCATGGACCAGGATCTTCTTTTCCTCCTCCAGACGCCGAGTTACTTCATGCGCGTCGTGATTCGGACGGATAAAGATAAAGTTTCCGCGGCAGTCCCGGCATTCATACCCCTTGTCCCTGAGCGCCTGAAGGATCCAGGCCTTGCCTTCATTCTCCGTACGGATCAGTTCTTCGATCAGTTCCGGATGATCCAGGATCCTTTCGCCGAAGAGAAGCGCCACCGCGTTCGCGTCAAAGGTCAGCTTCGAATTCTTCACATAGTGAATGATCTCCGGATTTGAGATGATCACCCCCAGACGGACCGCCGCCAGCGAAAACAGCTTTGAGAAGGTGCGGAGAATGATCACGTTTTCATCGGTTTTGATATGCTCGAGGAAAGTGTTCGGATAGAAGTAGTGGTAGGCCTCGTCGATGATCACTACGGCTTCCACTTCTTTTGCCCGCCGGATCACCGCCGCCAGTTCTTCTTCTGTGTAAACATTTCCCACCGGATTATTCGGGTTCAGCAGCACCACGATCCTCGTGTTTTCCGTGATGGCATTTACGATGTTTTCGATTTTGATGGTCAGGTCCTTTTCATAAGGAACCGGCACGTGAACGTAGCCCAGGATCGAACAGTTGACCCAGTACATTTCGAAAGAAGGCGCGACCGTCACCACTTCCTTTCCGACTTCCCCGAAGGTTTCCAGCAGGTAGCGGATGGCCATGTCTGAGCCGTTCGACGCCATCAGATTTTCGTACCGGACGCCGATATAGTCCGCGTATTTGTTCAGGAATCTGTCCGGCTCCGGATAGATGGCGAGGAATTCCGGAGTGATCTCCTGAAGCACCGAATCCACGAATTCCTTTGGCAGGCCTTCGGGGTTCTCGTTCATATCGTAGCGATAAAAATCATATCTTCCCTGGGCAGGGAAGATACGATATGTATTCTTAATGTGCTCATTGACATGATAATTCATGAAGGTACCTCTTACAGCTGAGCCATTTCATCCACCAGGCTGCCGAAATACGTAAGAGCCTCGTGAACAGGTTCCGGTGTGGACATATCTACTCCGGCGATCTTCAGAAGACTGATGGGATCCATGGAGGAACCGGAGCTGAGGAACTTCTTGTAATCTTCCACAGCCGGCGCGCCTTCTGTCAGGATCCTCCTTGCGATGGCTACCGCCGCGCAGAAGCCGGTGGCGTACTGGAAGACGTAGTAGTTCATGAAGAAGTGCGGGATCCTTGCCCATTCCAGCGCAATACCGTCGTCTGAGATCATATCCGGTCCGAAATACAGTTTATTTAATTCATGGTATTTGGCGCACAGCGCATCCGCGGTCAGCGCGGTGCCTGCTTCCGCCATCTGTCCCATGGCAAGCTCGAATTCCGCGAACATGGTCTGACGGTAAACTGTTCCCTTGAACTGATCCAGGAAGTGGTTGATGAGATAACCGCGTTCTTTCTTGTCCGTCGTATGAGCCAGCAGATAATTGATCAGGAGCACTTCATTGACGGTGGAGGCCACCTCTGCCACAAAGATCACGTAGCGGGACGTGCAGACCGGCTGCGTATGGATGCTGTAATAGCTGTGGAGCGAATGGCCCATTTCATGCGCCAGCGTAAACTGGCTGTCCAGGTTATCCTTGTAATTCATGAGTACATAAGGATGCACCCTGGCGGAACCTGAACTGTACGCGCCGCTCCGTTTGCCCACGTTTTCGTAGACGTCGATCCAGCGGTTGTCAAATCCTGTCTTCAGAAGATCCGTATAATCTGTGCCCAGAACGGACAGAGCCTTCAGGATCGTGGCCTTCGCCTCCTCATAGGGGATCTCCTTCGCGGCTTCCGCCACGATGGGCGTATACACGTCGTACATATGCAGTTCGTCCACACCGAGGAGCTTCTTCCTGAGCTGCACATAGCGGTACATGGCCGGAAGATTGTCATGAACGGTCTGGATCAGGTTGTGGTATACAGATTCCGGAACCTCTGTCCGGTCCAGCGCGGCTTCCAGAGTGGTGCCGTATTTGCGGGCACGCTGGAAGAACATCAGCTGCTTGAACTGGCCGTCCAGGGTGGCGGCAATGGTATTCTTTACTTCTCCGAGGCGGTCATAGTAGGCTTCGAATACTTTTTTTCTGAATTCCCGGTCCGGAGACTCCAGAAGCGGAACAAAGGAGCCGTTGGAGAGGGGATGGCTGTTCCCTTCAGAATCCGTTACATTGCCCCACTTGAGATCCGCGTTTCTCAGCATGCTGCCGATGTGCTCCGGCGCGTTTGAGATCTCTCCGGCAGCGGCAAGGAGCGCTTCTTCCTTTGCGCTCAGGATATGCGCGGCTTTTCTGCGGATCTTTTCGATGGGCCGGCGGTAAGTCTCAAGTTCCGGTTCTTCTTCAAAGAAACGGTTCAGCGTTTCTTCCGGGATCGCCATGATCTCAGCGTCAGCAAAAGCGGACGCGCTTGCGATCGCGACATAGACGGACATCGCCTTTCCGCGGAGGTCCTGATAAAAGCTGTTCGAGGTATCCTCGTCGCCCTTCTGGCTGGCATAGCCGTAGAAAGTACTGAGCCGGACGGACAGATCATCACTTTCACGGAAATACTTAAGAAGCATTTCAGCGCTTTCGCCGAGCCGTCCTTCAAAAGAAGCGGCCTCTTTGGCTTTCGCTTTTAACTCATCCATTTCCTTGAGCCAGAGCTCGTCACTTTCAAACAGGTCTTTCAGATTCCAGGTAAACTCCTCCGGAACCTCGGATCTTTTCGGGATCTCTCTTTTTGCCATGGTCATGCCTCCTCGTAAATAAAATCAACTGACAGTTATTACTGATAGATGTTCAGCCCCGTAAATACGGTTACATAGGGCAGAAAACGTTCCTGGTACCACTGCTTTGAAAAATGGATATTGTCGCCTTCCTCGTAGCATTCATCACCGGTCAGAAGGCCCGAGACGTCGATGTACAGCCAGCCCTTTTCCAGGCAGAGCCGGTACAGCGCCTGATTATAGTTCCGGATATTCTGCTCCTGGCCCTGGTAGTAGTCCTTTTCGCGGACGGTGGTATCCAGAATGGACAGGATGTAAATGGTGCTGTCCGGTTCGATCTCCAGATAGGCATTCAGCACCTTCAGATAGTTATTGATAAATACAGCAGCGTCGTTCCGCTGAGGATTCAGCTGAACGTCATTGATCCCGTACCAGAAAACCGCCTTCGGGCGATGCTTTTCCGCAGCCTTCCGGGCATTTTCCAAAGCGTCCGCGTCCGTCAGCTCGCCGCCCCAGGTAGCTTCTACGGAATCCTCAGGCACCAGGCGGAATTCATAGGTCCCGCCGGAGGCCATGGTGAGCGTCCGGGAATCTCCCACAAAAACGATGCTTTCATAACCGGGGAGAGGAGTCGGGTCAAATTCCGGGATCGTGGCGTGCTCCTTGTCCGGCGTTTCTTCCGGGACCGTTTCCGGAGATTCGTCCTGCGCGTCATTTTCACCGGCATCATTGGACTCTTCAGGCAGTTCCTCCTTAAGAGGATCATCCTCCGAAGCGGCTGCTTCTTCCGAAACAGCCTCCTCCCGGGACACCGGACTTTCCTGATTTGGCGTTTCGGTATCCGGTTCCGCGGATCCTTGCTTGATCGTAACGCTGCAGGCTGAAAGCAGCATACAGGCCAGGATCAGAATAAACCATCTGTACTTCATGAACTTCAAACTCCCCGATGGCCCGATTCGGCATTTCTTATATGCCGGCCATTAAATAAGTATAACAAAAACAACCTGCCGGTGTCAATGTCAGGGCTCAGCTGCGCCCTTTGATGATGGATTCATACGCGTTCAGAAGGTCACTGGAGAAAGAGAACAGGCCATGGGCAAGGCCGGTCCTTTTCCGGATTTTTCCGGAACGGTAATTGTCGATCACGATCTGATAGCGTTCCTCTGCCTTTTTTACTGCGTCGTCCCAGGAAATATAAATGTTTTCCGCGGCGTTTTCTCCCAGCTTCCGCATGGCTTTTGGATGGTCCATGATCCGCGCGAGGCAGACGGAAAGGGACGCGGCGTTTTCACTGATCAGCAGGCCGTCCGCGCCGTCCGTCACGCCTTCCGCCGCGCAGCTTCCCCGGACCAGGACAGAAGCGAGCCCGCAGGCCGCGGCTTCCCGCACCACCAGGCCGTTGGTATCGAAGGTGGAGGGGAAAAGGAACAGGTCCGCCCTGGTATACCACGCCGCCAGCACGTCCCGCCCGCGGAGGGCGCCGAGGAATATCACTTTATCCATCAGAAGCAGCGATGCCGCGTACTCCCTGATCGCCTCCGCGTCGGTCCCGGTGCCGATGAATACCATCCGGAAATCCAGATGGTTGGATTTCAGTGCCGCCATCGCGTCCAGGATCAGCTGGATGCCCTTGTACCACATCATCCTTCCGACAAACAAAAACACGGGCACCCCTTCCGGAAGATCCAGAGATGCCGTCGCGGCCTGTACCTGAGATTCATCCGCCCGGGCCCTCGGAAGATCCACGCCGTTTTCCATGACGATATAATCCCCTTCGTAGCCCAGACTCTGAATGTTCTCCCCCGCGCCGTTGCTTACGACCCAGAGTTCATCGCAGGCGCTGACATTTTCCACCAGGGCGTACAGCGCGCCTTCCTGAAGCAGTTTGGACCGGACAGCATTGGAAATATCAAGATCATATTTGGTATGGTAGGTCAGGACCAGGGGAACATCAAGCTTTTCACGAAGCGACCGGCCGAGATATGTGGAAGCAAAAGGACAGTGACTGTGCAGAAGGCTGATATCTCTTCTGCTGATCTCATAGATCGTGGAAATGTTGAAAGGATTCCCTACCGTGTAGCCGATGGATCTTCTGAAGTCCAGGCTGGGGTAGCGGATCACCGGATAAGGGTAACCGCTGTCATCCGCGCCTGCATAATCGGGAACCGCCGTTACGACCGGATAACCGTCCCGCGTCAGGATATCCGCGTAATTTGTGACCGCGTTGACAACACCGTCGATGATGGGCGGAAACGCGTCGCTGAGCAGACAGATCTCATTCATTGATCATCCTCCGTATTCAGGCAGAAAGCGACGGTAAATTCTTCCTTCTGCCTTGTATTACATCATACATCAAAAGCGGAGAAGGGAAAAGGGTTTTTATCTGTTTCAGCGCGGGATATCGCGGCATCCGGCCAGAAAAATGCGCTTGTGGCCGGAGGATACCTTATGGTATGCTAGAGCAGCAGCCGGGGATCCCGGACGCGGCGTCCCGCTTCGGCGGTGAATTTTGCAGAAAGAACAGAAAAGGATCTTAATGATGGATATTTTCAGGAATTACAGGATCATTCTGGCATCCCAGTCTCCCAGAAGGCGGGAGATCATGGCGATGGCCGGGTTTACTTTTGATGTAGTACCGGCAGAAGGAGAGGAGTCGTACAGCGCGGATACTCCGGATCTGATCACCATGGAGCTTTCTTCCGCGAAGGCAGCGGAGGTATATGAGAGGGAATCCGTAAAAACCGCCGGCCCCCTGCTGGTCATCGGCGCGGATACCGTCGTGGCGTACGGCGGCGAGATCCTCGGAAAACCCCGGGATCATGAGGACGCCTTCCGGATGCTCCGCCTGCTTTCCGGAAAGACGCACCAGGTCTATACGGGCGTCACGCTGCTTCGCCGGGGGCCGTATTCTGAGGATGCGGAAAAACGGACGTTTTTTGAAAAAACAGACGTGGTATTTCATGAACTTACCGATGAAGAGATCCGGGACTATATCCGTACGGAAGATCCTCTGGACAAAGCCGGATCCTACGGCATCCAGGGCATTTTCGGCAAGCACATCCGCAAGATCAACGGGGATTACTATAATGTGGTAGGTCTCCCGATCCAGGCCATCTGCCAGGAACTGAAACGGTTTGCCTAGACGCGGTTTTGCTTCAGGTGTTCAAATTTCTGTGGACAATTGACGGAAGATGTGATATATATAGTTGTGTTCGGGGCATTGGCGAAGTTGGGATCGCGCTTGAATGGCATTCAAGAGGCCAGGGGTTCGAATCCCCTATGCTCCAGGAAATGGCGGAAATGCTTGCATTTCCGCCATTTTTTTTGTGATCCGCAATGAGGAAGACCGACGTACGCCGGCGCGCAGTGAGGGGTACTGATTTGAACATGGTGCAGCGCGCGGATCCATAGGAAGCGGGGAGCCCTGTCTTCTGATGTCCGGATCAAAAAAATGAATTCGTGATTTTCTGCATGACATCGGAAGAGATCAATGTTATGATAATTCTTAAGGATCCCGGAGTCCCGAATTTTTCGGTACGGGGAGGCGGGAGACTGAAACAAACAGGAACATGGCGGAGTTTTATGGACATTATACGGAAAATTTCAGAGGAGCTGAATATCCGCGCCTCGCAGACTGAGGCTGCGGTGAAACTGATCGATGAGGGAAATACGATCCCTTTTATTTCCAGATACCGGAAGGAAGCCACGGGGTCGCTGAACGATGAGCAGCTGAGAGCCCTGGATGAACGGCTGAGGTATCTCAGAAATCTGGAGGAAAAGAAAGCGCAGGTGCTTTCCAGTATTGAGGAACAGGGGAAGCTGACGGAAGAACTCAGGCTCGCGATCGAGAACGCGGAGACCCAGGTCGCGGTGGATGACCTGTACCGCCCCTACCGGCCCAAGCGGCGGACCAGAGCCATGGCCGCGCGGGAGAAGGGACTGGAACCGCTGGCGCAGCTGATCTTTACGGAAGAAGCGGACCGGCCGCTTCCGGAGATCGCGGAGGCTTATATTTCTGACCGGGAGGGTCTGGAAGTCCCGACGGCGGAGGACGCCATCCACGGCGCCATGGATATCATTGCGGAAGACATTTCCGATCAGGCGGAATACCGTACAGCCATCCGGAGCTTTATCATGCGGACCGGCACCATTGAGTCCGAGGTGAAGGATGAGGCGCTGGATGAGCGGAAAGTATATGAAGTGTATTATAATTACGCGGAACAGCTTCAGAAATGCCCGGGTCACCGGATCCTGGCATTGAACCGGGGCGAAAAGGAAAAGATCCTGACGGTGAAGGTGGGTGCTCCGGATGAACAGATCCTGAGCGTTCTCCACAGGCAGATCATCCGGAAGAAAAACCCTTATACAGAAGCTGTGCTTGCGGATGCCATTACTGACAGCTACAAGCGGCTGATCTTCCCGGCCATTGAGCGGGAGATCCGGAACACGTTGACGGACAC
>CADCQD010000143.1 GCA_902803485.1 uncultured Eubacteriales bacterium
AATTCTGGATGCAATGAACTCTACCGGCGGTTCCGTGAAGAGAAAAGAGGAAATGCACAGAATGGCAGATGCGAACAAGGCATTTGCGCACTACCGCTTCTGATCCGGCTGACAGGCAATTAAAAGGAGCATAGAATTATGGGAAGCAGAGAATATCCGCTGGAGCGAACCAGAAACATAGGCATCATGGCTCACATCGATGCGGGTAAGACGACGCTGACGGAACGAATCCTGTACTATACCGGTATCAATTACAAGATCGGCGACACCCATGAGGGTACGGCGACCATGGACTGGATGGAACAGGAGCAGGAACGGGGCATCACGATTACCTCTGCCGCAACGACCTGTCACTGGACGCTGGAAAAAGAAGCTGAGCCGATGCCCGGTGCTCTGGAGCACCGCATCAACATTATCGATACCCCCGGCCATGTGGACTTTACCGTAGAGGTGGAACGTTCGCTCCGCGTGCTGGACGGCGCTGTCGGCGTCTTCTGCGCGAAGGGCGGCGTAGAGCCTCAGTCGGAAAACGTCTGGCGCCAGGCGGATACGTACCATGTACCTCGTATTGCGTTCATTAACAAGATGGACATCATGGGCGCTGATTACTTCGGCGCCGTGCAGCAGATCCGGACGCGTCTCGGAAAGAACGCGATCATGCTGGAACTGCCCATCGGGAAAGAGGACAGCTTTAAAGGGGTCGTCGATCTCTTTGAAATGAAGTCCTATGTTTACAATGACGACAAGGGCGAGGATATCCGGGTAGGCGATGTCCCTCAGGATATGATGGATGAGGCAGAGCAGTACCGGGATGAAATGATCGAAAAGATCTGTGAACTTGACGACGACCTGACACTGATGTATCTGGAGGGCGAGATCCCTTCAGAGGAAGAGATGAAGGCCGTTCTCAGAAAAGCGACCTGCGAAAGCAGGGCCGTACCTGTTTTATGCGGTTCGGCATACCGGAACAAGGGTGTTCAGAAACTCCTGGACGCCGTGATCGAGTACCTGCCGTCCCCGGTGGACATTCCGTCCATTGAGGGAAAAGACCTGGACGGAAACGACGTCGTGCGCCACTCCTCGGACGAGGAGCCCTTCTCCGCGCTGGCGTTCAAGATCATGACCGACCCCTTCGTCGGAAAGCTCGCGTTTATCCGCGTGTATTCCGGTACGATGGACAGCGGTTCCTATATTTTGAACGCGACCAAGGACAAGAAGGAGCGTGTGGGACGGATCCTTCAGATGCACGCGAATAAACGCGCGGAGCTGGACCGGGTATACGCGGGAGACATTGCCGCGGTGGTTGGCCTCAGGAATACGTCCACAGGTGATACGATCTGTGATGAAAACCATCCGGTGATCCTGGAATCCATGGAATTCCCGGAACCGGTCATCGAACTCGCGATCGAACCTACCAGCAAGGCCGGCCAGCAGAAGCTGGGCGAAGCCCTGAATAAGCTTTCAGATGAGGATCCGACGTTCCGCGCGCATACGAACCGCGAGACCGGGCAGACCATCATCGCGGGCATGGGCGAGCTGCATCTGGAAATCATCGTAGACCGGCTGCTTCGGGAGTTCAACGTGGAAGCGAATGTAGGAACCCCGCAGGTAGCATACAAAGAAGCCATCACAAAGACGGTGGAAGTGGACTCCAAGTATGTCCGCCAGTCCGGCGGCCGCGGCCAGTACGGCCACTGTAAAGTACGGTTCGAGCCCATGGATCCCAACGGAGAAGAACTGTTCCAGTTTGATTCCGAAGTGGTGGGCGGCACCATCCCGAAGGAATACATTCCCGCGGTAGGAAAGGGTATCCAGGAAGCCATGAAGGCCGGTACCCTGGGCGGATACCCGGTAGTGGGTGTCCGGGCCGTCGTTACAGACGGTTCCTATCATGAGGTGGACTCTTCTGAACTGGCTTTTGAGATCGCCGGTTCCATGGCGTTTAAGGATGCCATGCAGAAAGCGGATCCTGTACTGATGGAGCCGATCATGAAAGTGGAAGTGACCATGCCGGAAGAGTATATGGGCGACGTGATGGGAGACCTGAATTCCCGCCGCGGCCATATTGAAGGCATCGATGACCTGGGAGGCGGCAAGCTTGTCAAGGCCTTCGTTCCGCTTTCAGAAATGTTTGGTTACGCGACCGATCTCAGATCGCGGACCCAGGGACGCGGCAATTACTCGATGTTTTTCGAGAAATATGAGCCGGTTCCGAAGAATCTTCAGGAGAAGCTGCTGAACAGTTATTCATGGAAATGGTGATCTTCTGAGTGATCCGGAAGCCAGGCGCCGGCAGTTTCTGAAGTTTATGAATTAGTACTTGAAAAATTTTACAAAATACCATATAATAGATTTTGTATGGGTAAAGATTGCCGAGAGGCGAATTTTAAGGAGGAGAAGTAAAAAAATGGCAAAAGCTAAATTTGACAGATCGAAGCCGCACTGCAATATCGGTACAATCGGTCACGTAGACCATGGCAAAACCACTTTGACGGCTGCTATCACCAAGGTTCTTGCGCAGAGAGTAGCAGGCAATGCCTATACTGAATTCGATAAGATCGACAAAGCTCCGGAAGAGAGAGAGCGTGGTATTACCATCAACTCCGCTCACGTTGAGTACAGCACAGAGAAGAGACACTATGCTCATGTTGACTGCCCCGGCCACGCCGACTACGTCAAGAACATGATC
>CADCQD010000144.1 GCA_902803485.1 uncultured Eubacteriales bacterium
AACTCTCAGCACTGGCTGGTAGTCTTAAGCAGAAACGGAAACAGTCTCTACGTTGCCGAGGGTAACTGGTCCGGCAAGGTGCGCGTATCCAATGGCTCGTACACGATCCAGAACAACGCACTGTACAGAGACGGCGCTAAATTCAGGACCTTCAGCGCAGGCTATCATATGCAGTAACGTAAATAGTTTGGGTTGTAAAAAACCTGAAAAGGAGTCAGGCCACTGAGTTTGAAAAAAACTCGATGGCCTGATTTCTTTTATATGCGCCTGACTTGTCCTATGTGCCTGACTTGCCCTGTATTCTCTGGAGGATTACATGAAAACTTGCATATTGCTGGCTCCCTGATGTAATTTGAGCGAGCTTGCTTTTCAAATACATAAGTTCGGGACTGATGTCCTATTTTTATGTAAGAGGAGCAGCGGTCAACCGGCAGTTTACATCAAAATGCAGGTTATAAAACTTGTTTATGTAACATGGTAGGTCACTTTTGACACGCATTATGTGATTGTGCCACCTATGGCTTCTGTCCGATTATTATCGAGGAGTATATTACTGTAGGTCCGCTATTATGCTTGAAATTTATGTAACAAGCGAAAACACAACCGGCTTGCCTACATAAAACAAGCTTTGAAAAGAATGGACTTATGTAATTGGTTTAGTGAGAGAACGATCATTACAGGATAGTGACCAGAAACTTGGTTTTTTATGTATGCAGCTTCTCCAGCCGCAATCCCCCGGCCGAAGTCCTGTGGCAAGATCCTGCTTACTGATCCCATTTCCATCACTGCGAGTGTTCTCTCTGCTAATGCCATTTCTGGCGGCACAGCTTCTTTACCGTAAAAACTTTTTCAAATGTTTTGATCTGTTTTGCTGTTATTCATGACAATTCTTTTGTTGCTCTTCTTCTGAAAAATAACTATAATACCTGTAGTATAAAAATGCATGGAGATTTCCAACATGAGAAGATTTCTGCCATATGCGGCGGCAGCACTGATCATTATTGGATTGGGACTGCTGGTTTGCAGTGCGGTAATTCATATACATAATATCAGGACAAGCAGCGGTATGGAGGGAAGCGGAAACGCTGGTAAAGACGACTTCCCGGAAGATAACGGAGCTCAAAACGCGTCTGACGGCGGCCTCTTTAAGGTCGTGGTAGATGTGAATGACATCCCCGCTCTTTACGAAAACAGCGCATCACAGAATAATGGTGCAGCGCAAAATAACGATACGTCACAGGGTCACGACACAGCGCAGGATACAGATTCGAACGGGAATGAGGAGCCTTCGGATCCTCAGCCATCCGGATCGGAGCCTGCGTTTGTTCCTTACCGGGATCCGGACCATATCGTGAATACGGATACCACACTGTATACCTACGAGATGATGAAGACGGATCTTTATTATCTCACGGCGGCTCATCCGGATATTATGGAGCTCCGGACTTTGGGAACTACGGAGGACGGGAGAGAACTGTACGTAGTTCTGTTCGGGAACCGGAAGGCGGACCGGCAGATCTTTATCTGCGCCGCGACTCATGCCCGGGAATACATGACCACGCAGCTGGTGATGAAGCAGATGGAGTTTTATGCCGCGCATTATCATGACCAGAGCTATAACGGCGTGCCGCTTTCCGAGATCTTTGGCAGGACCTGTTTTGTAGTCATGCCTATGGTGAACCCGGACGGCGTCAGCATCAGCCAGCTGGGAGAACAGGGCATCCGTCGGCAGGATCTTCTGGACAACGTCCGCGCGATCTACGCTTCAGATACGGCGCGCGGCTATACCAGCCTGGATTACGCGTCGTACCTGGTGCGATGGAAGGCCAACGTCCTTGGTACGGATATCAACCGGAATTTCTCTCCGGGATGGGAAAGTGTGAATGAGCATCCGGTACCGTCCGCGGACCATTATAAGGGAGCCGCGCCGGGGGATCAGATCGAGACGGCTGCGCAGATGCAGATCATGCGGGAGCTGTCAAATCCGATCCTTGCGGTTTCTTATCACTCCTACGGCAACCTGGTCTATTACCAGTACGGCCAGCAGGGAGACCTTTATACAAGAAATCAGCAGCTGGCGCAGCACATTTCAAATATGACCGGTTATACGCTGGCCGGTTATTCCAACGAGGCGGGCTTTGCCAACTGGTGTGTCCATGTCCGGGGCATACCGGCGGTGGTAGTGGAGACCGGCTCCACGGCAGCGCCTCTGCCTTTGAGCCAGTTCGCGGACCTGTGGGGCCGCCATCAGTGGATGTGGGCGATGCTTGGAACAGTGTATTGACCATCAGGGGGTTTTTGGATGGGTGTTTTTGATCAGAAAAAGTTAAACAGATCTGGTGACGGCGGATACGGGCAGTTTTCCGCGGACCGGCGGCTCCAGGCAGGACTGGTATTCCGCCTGCTTCCGTATCAGATCCTTTTGATCGTGATCAGCGCGGTCAACGGGATCATCGACAGCCTGTATGCCAGCAATGCCATCGGGCAGACGGCCATGAGCGCCATCGGGCTCTACGGTCCTCTGAATCATTTTCTCTATGCGGCCAGTATGATGCTGGTCAGCGGCTCTCAGGTACTGTACGGCCGGTATCTGGCAAAGGACCGTGAGCATATCCAGAGCGTCTTTTCCGTGAGTATTCTTTTTTCCACGGTGCTTTCTGTACTTACTGCCGTTTTTCTGATCCTGTCCGCGGCGTTTGATCTGACCCGCGTCCTGGTGTCTGAAGAAACGACGCTGCATGCGCTGAACCAGTACATCTACGGCCAGGCCATCGGCATACCGGCGCTTCTCATCGGCCAGCAGCTGTTCGCTTTCCTTTCCCTGGAGAATCAGACCAGGCGCACCATGGCCGCCAGCATTGCCTGCTTTGTGATCAACGCGGCAATGAATCATCTGCTGGTGGTGTTTTTTGATATGGGCGTCTTCGGACTGGGGCTTTCTTCCGCGTTGTCCATGTGGGTGTTCCTGGGGATCCAGGCTGTTTATTATATTGCCGGAAGATCCGAGTGGAAGTTTTCTCTTAACGTATGCAAATGGCAGGACGCGGTCCATATCGTCCGTCTGGGCTATCCCGGCGCCTTGTCCAGATTTCTGGAAATGTTCCGGTGCATCATCGTGAACTTCCTGATCCTGAAATATGTGGGCAGTGTAGGGCTTTCTTCCTTTGCCGCGTCAAATTCCGTGATGGCGATCTTCTGGGCTTATCCCTTCGGCCTGATCGCCGTATTCCGGATGCTGTTCAGTATCAGCATCGGCGAGGAAGACCGCAGGTCTCTGACGGATTCCGTGCGGATCCTGCTGACATTTGGGATGGTCATCCAGTTTGCCCTCACCGCGCTCCTCATGCTTTCCGCAGTACCTCTGACGCGGCTGTTCTACCGGGATCCCGCGGATCCGGTATATCAAATGACGGTCATGGGCTTCAGGCTCCTGCCTTTATGCATGCCGCTGGCCATTGTTTCCCTTGGCTACGCATGCTACGCGCAGACGGCGGAAAAACGGACCATGTCGATCCTTGTTGCCGTGGTGGACGGAATGCTGGGCGTAACGCTTACAAGCTTTCTTCTGATCCCGCGGATGGGGATGAACGGCCTGTATACTGCCAATATCCTGAACGGTTTTATCTGCGCCGCGGTGATCTTTTTCGGCGCGTGGACCGTGATCAGGCATGTACCGCGAAAGCTGGAGCACATTCTGCTGCTTCCGGAGAATTTCGGTGTGCCGGACCGGGAACGCCTGGATATTACGGTGCGGAACATTGACGAGACGATGGAGGTCTCCCGGCAGGTCTCAAGCTTCTGTGAAAGCCGCGGGATCGACGCGCGCAGATCCTATTTCGCCGGACTTTGCCTGGAGGAGATGGCCGGCAATGTGGTGCTTCACGGCTTTACAAAGGACCGGAAAAAGCATTCTCTGGATATCCGCGTAGCCCACAGCGGCGACGATATCATCCTCCGGCTCCGGGATAACTGCAGGTCATTCAACCCCTTTGAAAGGATCCGGTCGATGGAATCCGGAGACGGCGTGAAAAACATCGGCATCCGCCTGGTGTACAGCATCGCGAAGGATGTTCAGTACCAGAATCTGCTGGGGCTGAACAACCTGGTGATCAGGATCTGACGGAAGAATTCAGGCGGGCCGCGCCGCGTTTTCCCGGGGTCCTCCCGCAAGAAAAATATAATGGAAACACTGGATATTTCTATGAAATATGATATAATACGACTGTTGATTTCAGCTGGAATTTTTCTGGTAATGAAGTCCTTTGATCAAACAGCCGTGTGCTGTCAGGACAGAGAGGAAAGGAGATAAGAACATGCGTGTTGTGATTCAGGAAGATTATAATAGAATGTGCAAATGGGCGGCGGATTACATCGCCGCGAAGATCAAAGCGCACAACGAGGGCTGCGAAAAGGACCGTCCCTTTGTCCTGGGCCTTCCTACGGGTTCTTCACCCATCGGCGTGTATCAGGAACTGGTCCGCCAGAATCAGGCGGGAGAGCTGTCTTTTGCCAATGTGGTGACCTTCAATATGGACGAGTATCTCGGCCTGCCTCATGAGCATGACCAGAGCTACTGGTACTTTATGCATGACAATTTCTTTGATCACCTGGTAGATATGAAGCCGGAGAACATCAACATCCTGAACGGAATGACGGATGATCCGGAAGGCGAGTGCAAAGCATACGAGGAAAAGATCGCGAGCTACGGCGGCATCGATCTGTTTATGGGCGGTATCGGTGTGGACGGCCACATCGCGTTTAATGAGCCGTATACCAGCCTGACGTCCCGCACCGGCGTACGGAACCTGACGACGGATACCCGGATCGTGAACAGCCGTTTCTTCGGAAATGATCCGGAAGCGGTGCCTTCCCAGGCGCTTTCCGTGGGCGTTGGCACGGTAACGGATTCGAAGGAAGTCCTGATCCTGATCAACGGCCATAATAAAGCCCGTGCTCTGGCAGCTACCGTAGAAGGCGGCGTGAGCCAGAAGTGGACCTGTTCCGCGCTTCAGATGCATAACGGCGCCATCATTGCGTGCGATGAAGCAGCCTGCGGCGAACTGACCGTAGATACGTATAAGTATTTCCTGGATATTGAAAAGAACGAAAGACTGTAAGACCACAGAGGCAAGGCATTCAGAAACTTTGCAGCCGGAAAAGAAGGAGGCGTCAGGATGGAGTTTAAGGAAGTGATCAAAAACAGGTATTCCTGTAAAAAATACAGTGACCGGAAGATCCCGGAGGAGAAACTTACGGCGATCCTGGAGGCAGGACGTCTGGCTCCGACTGCCAGGAATTCTCAGGAGCAGCGGATCTATGTGCTTCAGTCGCCGGAGATGCTTGCCAAAGTAGACAAGATCACTCCCTGCCGTTATGGCGCGCCGGTGGTCCTGGTGGTGGCATACGACAAGGATCATGTTTTCACGTATCCGGGCGGAAGGATCCAGTCCGGCGCGGAAGACGCGACCATCGTGGCGACACAGATGATCCTGGCCGCCGCGGATGAAGGCGTGGACAGCTGCTGGCTGAATAATCTGGACCCGGATAAAGCGGCTGCGGAATTCGGGCTTCCGGATAATGAAGAGATCGTCATGCTGATGGATCTGGGGTATGCCGCGGAAGGCGCGGGCCCGCTTCCGAATCACGGAAGCCGGAAGGATCTTTCCGAAACCGTTACGTATCTGTAACTGATCAGTTTATACTACAGGAGGACAGGATGGACATCCGTATCAAAGACGTGGCCGCGATGGTGGACCATACGAATCTGAAGGCGTTCGCTACCCGGGAAGATTTCCAGAAGCTTTGCGATGAAGCAGTACAGTACGGCTTTAAATCTGTGGCTATCAATACCTACCCGGTCCGGATGTGCCGCGAGATGCTGGAGGGCACAGAGGTGCTGACCGGCGCAGCAGTAGGTTTTCCCCTGGGCCAGATGACCATTGAAGCAAAGGTTTTTGAAGCGGAGGACGCTGTGAAAAACGGCTGTCAGGAATTCGATTACGTCCTGAACGTCGGCAAGGTCAAGGAACACGATTTTGACTACATCGAACGGGAGATGACGGCGATGACGGCGGTCGCACGCAGAGCGGGTATCTGCTGCAAAGTGATCTTTGAGACCTGTTATCTGACAGAAGAGGAGATCATTGCCTGCGCGGAGATCGCGAGCCGCGTGAAACCGGACTTTGTAAAGACCAGTACCGGGTTCGGTACGGCCGGCGCGAAGCCGGAGCACGTAGCGCTGATGAAGCAGTACGCGGGGCCGGAGGTGCAGGTGAAAGCCGCCGGAGGTATCCGCAGCTGGGAAGCAGCGAAGGCCATGATCGAGGCAGGCGCCACCCGGCTGGGCACGTCCAGCGGTGTAAAGATCATAGAAGAAATGAAAGAAGCGGGTCTCGAATGAGACCCGCCCTTTTATTATGACCGGAGTGCGTTTTCGAGTTTCCGGCTGAAAACCGGATCCTCGCAGAGCAGCAGTTTCTTTCCGCTTGCGGTTCGGACATTCTCCAGGGTGATCTTCTCCGGAGGAAGGTAGGGACAGGGACGGATTTCCGGCAGCGGCCCCTTCTCAAAACCGGAAGGCGCGTCCGGATCGGAACAGAAATAGGGACCTTCATAGTTTTCCGGCACATGGGTGTCACAGATCTCCAGGCCATGGATCCGGATCTCGCGCGGCATCCGGCAGGGATAGCCGAAATCATGGATGCCGGCGTTCTGTACGTGGAACAGATAAGGAACT
>CADCQD010000145.1 GCA_902803485.1 uncultured Eubacteriales bacterium
ATCCAGAAGCTCTATGAAATCCCGGATCACTTCCCGGGGCGTGATATTCAGATCCGCTCCGATGCGTTCATATTCGATCCGGATAAACACTGCCAGGTCTTCCGTCGCCACCTTCTCCGTGTATCCGTACAGATCCGCGTGCATGGCGGCCAGCTTTTCGCAGAGGATCAGCATCTCCTCCGCTGTCAGCGGTTCCAGACGGATGACCGGGGCCAGAAGATCCCTGGCGCCGGGTCTGGAAAATTTACCCTCGGAGAGGCGGGAACGCAGCGCTTCATAGCTGTATACGCCGCGGCGTTTATCTTCCACCGCCTGGGGCGTGGCTCCCATAATAATGCCCAGGTATTTCGCCTTGCCCTGCAGGGTGTCATTATACATGGTCAGCATCTTTTCGTAATTGTACTGCCGGGTAATGGAATTCGGGATCTTGTAAATGTTTACGAGTTCATCGATCATGATCATCATGCCCGCGTACCCGGCCAGGCGGAAGAACGTGGCAAAAAGCTTCAGATACTCATACCAGTCGTCATCGGTAATGATGATATTGACGCCCAGCTCTTCCCGGGCTTCTCTCTTCGTACTGTATTCTCCGCGGAACCAGCGGACGACCCGCGCCTTTTTCTCATCATCGCCGTTTACATAGGCATGATAATACGCGGACAGCAGCCGGGCAAACTCAAATCCGTGCACCAGCTCGCTGACAGATGAGGTGACCGCGTAGATCTTCTGATCCACAACGCCGGTCAGCAGCGGATCACCGGGGCCGAACCCGCTCTCCATAGCAGCTTCACTTTGCACGCTGCTGATCCAGCGGTCCAGGACCTGCGTCAGCGCGCCGCCCTCCGGCTTTGTTTTTGTGGACAGATTTCCGATCAGCTCCCGGTATGTAGCCAGCCCCTGCCCCCGGGTGCCCTGCAGCCGCCGTTCCGGGGAAAGATCCGCGTCCGCCACGATGAATCCCCGGTCCATGACGTAATTCCGGATGGTCTGCAGGAGAAAGCTTTTTCCGGAGCCGTACCGGCCCACGATAAACCGGAACGAGGCGCCTCCCTCCGCGATAATATCCACGTCCCGGAGCAGCGCTTCGATCTCGCTTTTCCTGCCTACAGTGATATACGGAAGCCCGATCCGCGGTACGACACCGCCCTTCAGCGAGTTGATCACGGTCTGGGCGATCCGCTTGGGTACTTTTCTGTTGTTTTCACTCATTCTGCTTCTCCTCCCAGGATCCGGGCAACGTCACTGCGGTAATCCTCCACCAGCGTGATCTCATCGCCGTCGCATTCCACAATGATATCTCCGATCAGGTCATAAAACGCTTCATTCAGCTGATCCGCGAATACCTCTGCCATCAGATTCCGTGATCTCAGAAACGGCTTTACGGAGAGTCCCTGCAAAAGCAGCGCAAGGGCTTCCTTCCGGATCCCGTCCAGCGGCAGCGCCTCCGGCCGGGTCTCAGGAAACGCCTGCTCTTCTTTCAGGATCCCGTCCTGCAGCTGGAGCGGCTGCCCGGCGGACGTTTCTTCGGGCATGGCCTGCGTCTCCTGCCGGGTCTCTTCCGTATCTCCCTTTTCTTCCTCTGTCAGAAGGCTGTCCCTGGTCTTTGACGCGTCCTTCCGGATCTGCTCCAGATCATCGAAACGGATCCGGATCTTCGGCTTCATGGCTTCCGCCTTTGCCTTCCGGTCCTCCTCGATCACAGCCTCAATATAAGGGACGACCCATGCGTCATCCATGTACTCCTTCAGCGGATGGCCGGTTTTCAGATAAAGCCGGAGCCTGCGGTCTGTTTCATGCATCAGCCCGTCAAAAAGCTGCTTATCAAAGTATACATAATAGTAGCTTCGTTCTCTCCATTCGCCGTTCCTGAAGCTGTAGGAATGACATTCATTCAGAACATAATCCGCGTTCACTAAAGGCTCCTGCTGCCAGAATACCGCGTTCTCCAGAGGATGCCACATAAATTCCATCTGACGGCCGAAGCACGCCGTAAAGAGGTCCTTGCCGCGCCGCTCAAAATGTGATGCCGCATACTGCCATACGGCTGCAAACAGTCTTTTTCCTTCCTCCCCGGTCTTCTGGATCAGTTTGGACTTCCGGTATTTGTCCCCGCCATACACACAAAGCGCGCTGAAGATCTCTTCACTGCTGTGTTCCTCCGGGGAGCGCAGTATGAGAAGCGCCGATTCCCGGTCGGTCTGTTCCTCGTCCGCGTACCGGCGGACCGCGGCCGGATCCAGGCCGCGGATCACCGAGAGCTCCAGCATCCAACGGTGCAGGTTTCTCCGCATGAAGGAGCTTCCGAATCCCGCATCCAGGTAGCCGGTCTCGAATTCCTGCATTTTCCGCAGGCTGTCCTCCGCGTCTTCCGCGCCGATACCGTTCAGAAGTTCATAGAGATATATATAAACAAAAACCTCATTCGTCTCCTGATAGACGCCTTTCCTGATCCCGGTCCTCCAGGTAAAATAACCGCGCAGCTGATGGATCCGAAGATCATGATATGTAGGGAAAAAGTGACGGAGTTCCCCGTTCCACGGAGCGTCATCCTCATAATTCTCCATATATTTCCCCTGGGTATAAAAATTTTCAGCTCTTGCCTTCGGTGTATTTACGCCGTACCGGTACAGCTGCCGCATCTTCAAGATCCGGCCCGGGATCAGCGCGTCGCTAAGCCCTGCAGGTTCCGCTTTGGCAGATACCGGGGCGGTTTTCAGCCCCGTAAGCCCCTTTTCAAAGGGAAGCGGGGTATCCTGGTACCGGCTGTTTCCCGGTGTTTTGTCATCCTCAAGTACGATGGTAAACCCATGGAGCCGGCCGGCTTCGATGGCTTTATCCAGAAGAGTGCATACCACGTCCGGGTCCGTCCCGCTGTCAAACCGTACGCCGATCCACCGGTCCCCGTGCATGCGGAAAGGCTGGGAAAGATACGGAAGGCAGTACTCCCGGAGGACCTCTCTTCCGCACCTCATATCGCACAGTTCGATCTCTTCTCCCAGATCCGGATCCCAGCGGCGCATCAAAAGCGCGGCCCATTTCTCATTATAAGGATCCGTGAGTACCGAATAGCCGGGATATTCCGCCCATTTGAACTGCTCGGCAATATGGTATTTTTCTTTCGCGTATGCCGCCAGTTCCGATAAGCGCATTTCACTCCCTTCCGTAATTTCCGCGGATCATGTGCCGGGATCTCTGTTTCATGTTTCTGTAACTTCCGCCTTCTCAGGCTTCATGGTCTCACTGATCAGGGCCGCGCCGATGATCAGCACCGCGCCGCACCAGCCGGCGATCCCCATGTGTTCCCGCAGAAAGATCGCGGAACACAGTACGGAAACGACCGGTTCGATGTACCCCAGGATCGCGACGGTCTGCACCGGAAGAGTACTCATCCCGCTGAAATACAGGCAGTACGCGATTCCCGTATGGACAATGCCCAGGATCAGGACAAACAGTACAGACTTAAGGTCTAAAGTGAGCGCGGTCCCAAGGTTTTGGACCAGCACATAAGGCAGAATGGTCAGCGCGGATATGGCCAGCTGAATGACGGATTTATCCAGCGCCTGAATATCCGTAAGTTTCCGGTTACAGATCACGATCACCACAAAGAAGACCGCTGCCGCAAGCCCCATAAACACGCCGGATATATTGCCGACAGAGCCGTTCCAGAAACCGGAGACCAGGATGATCCCCAGGAAAGCCGCTGCCACGCAGAACATTTTTCTCTTATCCAGCCGCTCCCGCAAGACCACGGGCGCGATCAGGATCACGATGATGGGCGCCATATAATTGCACAGGCTGGCGATCGCCACTGTGGTATGGATATAAGCCGCGAACAGGAAGATCCAGTTCAGGCCCAGGCTGACGCCGCCGATGACCAGCCACTTCAGATTTTTCCGGATCGCTTCCCGGTCCGGCTTCTGATGCCTGAAAGTCAGGAACATCAGAATAAATGCCGAACCGAAAATTCCTCTGCACATCGCAACGATCTCACTCGGAAGGTTCACAAAACGGAGGCACATGCCTACAGTTCCGTAGATGATCGTTGCTATGATATATTTAACCCTTTCTACGGTCAGGTTCACCTTTCTGTCTCCTTATTCAGCCGCGGCTCCAAGCAGTTCCACCGTCAGGTAATTCCGGTATACTGTCTCCGGTTCACCCATTTCATCCGTACTTTCCACAGCCATGACGCCCACGTCCAGGATGCGGTACTGCGCCTTCTCGCACATCAGGATCTCCTTTTCATTCGTATGAATGAAGCTGTCTATGGAGATGGCGCCGAGGGATTCCATCGCCTCTCTGGACGCGTAGATCACGAACAGGGTGTCCGAGAAATTGCAGGCCACCGCCGGATCTGTAGTGGTGCTGATCATGACCGGATCCGTAAAGGTGTTGCCGATGGCGTCCGCCAGCTGCTCAAGGCCTGGCACGGTATCCGTTCCCGCGGCCGCCATCAGCTGGCTGTCATACACGCCGCTGTAGAGCACCAGGTCATCACACATCTTGCTGCGGCGAAGCTCTGTAAAGAGGCCGTGGTTCATGACCTTATAGGTCTCCTCGAAATCATCGCCAAAACGTGAGAGCGCCCGGTCCCACATGGACGGATCATGATTCTGCACATAGGTCATAGGCACGTAGTGCGGGATCACCTCGCCCTTATACATCATGATATAGGGCATCAGCTGCGGATCCAGTGGATAGAACTGGCCGTAATAGTCCAGATATTTCTCCGACCAGGATTCAAATTCATCATTCGTGATCGTCAGATAGCCTGCGTATTTTTCCGGATCAAAGAGACTCCGTCCGCCGGCAATGGACCCGGTTTCCGGAACGGCCTCTTCCGCGGATCCATCCGGATCTTCTTCCGGAGCCTGCTCCTCTTCGTAAGGATCTTCATACTCCTCCATCGCGCTCCCGAGGAAAGCCTCCGGGTCCACTTCCGCGCTGTCCGGAATCACCGCTTCCATTACTGAAGAGTTCGTGAACGCATGCGCTGAGACCTTCTGAACAGAATCCGGCAGGATCACGCGTTCCGTGCCCCACACGCAGGTAAAGGCATATCCGGCAATGTTCTCAACACCTTCCGGTACCGTAAGTTCCGGAGCCGGCTCCTCCGCGTAAGGATCTTCCGGGAAGCAGGCCAGAAGTGTTTTTCCGTCCGCAGTCAGAAGGAACCTGTCATCCTTCATCTGATATGCGGGATTCTCATCCACAGAGAGGCTGTTAATTGAGGAATCTGCGAAAGCACCCTCCTCAATTTCCGTTACGCTTCCGGGCAGATACAGATCCTTTACACCGGAACCCATAAATGCACGGTAGCTGATGCGCTCCGTACCTTCAGACACATTGAAATACGACATCTTTTCGCAGCCGGCGAAGGCTTCCGTCCCGATGACCGCGGCGGAGATATCGAGGCTGCTGAGCGCTTTGCATTCTCCGAAAGCGTGCGTGCCGATTTCCGCAAGGAGCGGCGCGGCATAGAGAGATCTCAGACTTTCACAGCCTTCAAAAGCCCGCTTTCCGATGGACGTGATCTCCTGCGGGAGAGTGACCTGCTGGAGCCGTTCGCAGCCGTAGAACAGCCGGTCCGGGATCACCGTGACCGCGTCACCGTGAAACACGGCCTGAGCCAGATTAGCGCAGCCGGAAAACGCGAATTCACCCACTTCCGTAAGGCTTGCCGGAAGCTCCACGTAAACAAGGCGGGTACAGGTCAGGAACGCTCCCCGTCCGATCGTCCTGATCCCCTCCTGCATATCCGCGAGAACCAGATTTACACAGCCTGAAAACGCGCCTTCTCCGATAGACTCAAGAGAATCCGGAAGATAGATCTTATTCAGGCATCCGCAGCATTCAAAGGCATAGTCCCCGATCCTGACGATCCCTTCCGGTACCCGGACCTTTTTCACAGTAAGCAGGCCCGCGAAGCAGGAATCACCGATCTCTGTCACTTTCTTCCCGTCGATCTCATCGGGGATCACCGGCTGTTCGGCGTTACCGGTATACGCAGTAAGGGTCAGGCTGCCGTCTTCATTTTCCTCATACAGAAAATCGGAAGCCCCGGTCTCCAAAGTTTCCGCGCCGGCGGGAACACTGAAAAGCAGCGCGCACACCAGGGCCAGCGCCAGCAGCAGTTGTATTCTTGGTCTTTTCATTTCACATACCTCCTGATTTCCTTATAAGCCGGCACTTAAATTTCTTGCGCTTCGTGCTGCGCGGGGCCGGTGATCCGGCCGCAGATACCGGCCGCAGGGTATCATTTTAATTATAGCATACCCGGAGCTAAAACAAAACAAAAATCATCAGATATAAACAGGCGTAAATCACCGGAAGCGGCATAAAACCGCATTGCAGGTCGCACAAAAGAGGCTGCCGCGCCAGCGACAGCCCCTCATCCCGATCCGGGTATCGTATTACTGTTTTTTCTTCCTGACGAAGAATGCGGCAGCCGCTGCCGCGGCAAGTACAAGGACCGCGATCAAAGCTGCGATCCATCCGCCGCCGAAGGTGCTGTAAACTCGCACTCCGGAAGATTATAGTATCCGGCAATGACTTCCTGTGTCTCCATTTCACCCGTACCGCCATTGGCGTCCAGATTTATAAGATGCACACATCTGATGACGGCCTCGCCCGCATCATTCAGCGTCATCTTGTAGGGATAATGCTTGTCCGTCTGGGACGTATTATAGGGCCGGTCGCAGAAGAACTGATCCAGTGTACCCTTTCCCTTGAGGCCTCTGGTCACGACGATCTCCGGCTTGCTCGCCGACTGAGTTTCCGGCTCCTGGTAGGACCAGACGCCGATCCTGGAATCTTCGCTCACTTCCGCGTCCACAAAGATCACTCTATCCGTGAGGGTACGGTAGTTATAAACGTCCACATTGCCGGGCCAGCCCCAGTAATACGAGCGCTGTCCAGTAGTATTTAACAAAAATCTAAAAGAAAATGTCTTACATTTTAAAGGAAATGTCTTACAAAAAGGCGGAAGGAAAACGGACCGCCGCCGGTCTCTTTCCTTCCGCTGCATGATGATAAAACTGTCTTTTTTGCTGTATGCGAATTATTCTGTAAACAGTGCCGTGGAGTAATACCGGTCTCCGCTGTCCGGGAGCAAGGCGACGATGACCTTACCCTTGTTTTCCGGGCGCTTTGCCAGCTGGATCGCCCCAAAGAGAGCAGCGCCGGAAGAAATGCCGACAGAGATGCCCTCCTTCTTTGCCAGAAGCTTTGCCGTATCAAAAGCGTCCTGGGAAGAAGCTTTAAAGATCTCGTCATAGACCTTTGTATTCAGTACGTCCGGGACAAAGCCCGCGCCGATGCCCTGGATCTTGTGAGAACCGGCTCTGCCTTCGGAAAGGACCGGAGAATCTTCCGGTTCCAGAGCCACGACACGGATCTCCGGATTCTGTTCCTTCAGATATTCGCCGGTACCCGTCACAGTGCCGCCGGTGCCGACGCCCGCAATAAAGATGTCCACCTTGCCGTCCGTATCTCTCCAGATCTCCGGACCGGTGGTGGCTCTGTGCGCCGCCGGATTGGCCGGATTCACGAACTGGCCGGCAATGAAGCTCCCGGGGATCTCCTGAGCCAGTTCCTCTGCTTTCGCGATGGCGCCTTTCATGCCCTTCGCGCCTTCCGTCAGTACCAGTTCCGCGCCGTACGCCTTCAGGATATTTCTTCTTTCCACGCTCATGGTCTCCGGCATGGTCAGAATGACACGGTAGCCTTTGGATGCCGCGATGGACGCCAGGCCGATCCCGGTGTTTCCGGAAGTGGGCTCAATGATGACGGATCCCTCCTTCAGGATCCCCTTCTCCTCCGCGTCCTGGATCATCGCTTTCGCGATACGGTCCTTTACGCTCCCCGCGGGGTTAAAATATTCCAGTTTCACCAGGACCGTGGCTTCAAGCCCCAGTTCCTTCTCAATGTTCACCACCTCTACCAGCGGTGTATTTCCGATGAGATCCCAGGTTCCCTTATAGATATTCGCCATGTATTTACCTCCTGTTCTTTTCTTGATCTTTCATCAGGAAAAATCGTCATATGTTATTTGATGGCCCGGAAGCCGTTTTCCAGGTCCGCAATGATATCGTCGATATGCTCCGTGCCGATGGACAGCCGGATGGTATTCTGATGGATGCCCTGGTCCTCCAGCTCAGCTTCTGAAAGCTGCGAATGGGTGGTGGACGCGGGGTGGATCACCAGGCTCTTCACGTCCGCTACGTTCGCGAGCAGAGAGAAGATCTTCAGATTGTCAATGAACGTCCAGGCTTCTTCCTTCCCTCCCTTGATATCGAAGGTGAAAATGGAGGCGCCGCCGTTCGGGAAGTATCTTTCGTACAGCGCGTGGTCCGGATGATCCGGAAGCGACGGATGGTTGACCTTCTCTACCTGCGGGTGAGCCGCCAGATATTCCACGACCTTCTTTGTATTCTCCGCGTGCCTGTCCAGGCGCAGAGACAGGGTCTCCACACCCTGAAGCAGCAGGAAGGCATTGAAGGGTGAAATACAGGCGCCGGTATCCCTGAGAAGGATGGCCCGGATATAAGTCACAAATGCCGCGGGCCCCACCGCGTCATAGAAAGAAACGCCGTGATAGCTGGGGTTTGGCGCAGCGATATTCGGATATTTCCCGCTTGCGCTCCAGTCAAACTTTCCGGATTCCACAATGATGCCGCCCAGAGTAGTTCCGTGCCCGCCGATGAATTTCGTGGCGGAGTGGACGACGATGTCCGCGCCATGTTCGATGGGGCGGATCAGATACGGGGTGCCGAAGGTATTGTCGATGACCAGGGGCAGGCCGTATTTATGCGCGATCTTCGCGATGGCATCGATGTCCGGAATGTCGCTGTTCGGATTTCCCAGCGTCTCCAGATAGATGGCCCGGGTATTGTCCTTGATGGCGCCTTCCACTTCTTCCAGGTCATGGGCATCCACAAAGGTGGTTTCGATGCCGTACTGGGGGAGCGTGTGCTCCAGCAGGTTGAAGCTGCCGCCGTATATGGTCTTCTGTGCAACGATGTGTCCGCCGTTTGCCGCCAGAGCCTCAATGGTGTAGGTGATGGCCGCGGCTCCTGAGGATACCGCAAGCGCCGCGCTGCCGCCTTCCAGAGCCGCCAGTCTCTTTTCCAGAACTTCCTGCGTGGAATTGGTCAGCCTGCCGTAGATGTTGCCGGCATCCGCAAGCCCAAAGCGGGCTGCCGCGTGAGCGCTGTTATGGAAAACATATGAGGTGGTCTGGTAGATCGGGACTGCCCTCGCGTCCGTTGCGGGATCTGCCTGTTCCTGTCCTACGTGAAGCTGCAGTGTTTCAAATTTGTATTCGCTCATGATTATAACTCCTTTTCGGTCAATGTGCAATTTTTGTCCGGTTTTTGCGGAAGGGCGGGGACTCGCTGCGCCTTTCGAAGCAGAGCTTCTCACAAAAAAACCGGGGGCTTTCTGTAAAGCTCCCGGGCAAGTGGCTGTGCAGGCAGCATGATTACTGCCGTATCAGATCAGGACGCAGGAATGATCCGCCAGACGCCCCAGCCATAGGAAATGCCCGGGAGTATTGCATTCGGCAGTACATGATGTCGTTCTGTCTGTGTGTATTCGCGCGGTCCATCACCTGCTCCTCCTTTCTTCGAAACGCCCCGCGTTTCTTAAGCTGGGTCTATTGTAATGCCCCGCGCGTCTTTTGTAAATTCGTCTGTATTTATCGTCTGTGATAAGCGTTTCTTATCACAGACGATCCGGTTTCTACTTCAATGTCTGAATGAGCTCCCACACGTCCTCGGGAGTCCCCTGCTCCAGGGTCAGCTCTGCCATATAAGGGACGTCATAGATCCGGTCAATATCAAGAAACACATGAAAGCAGTTCTTTCCGGATAACGCGCTTCTGATCTTCTCTTCCGTGATCTCGCCGGGACGGCCGAGGCAGTCTGCCCAGGCGTCTCTGTCCGCGCCGGTGCTGACAGTCCACCGGATCCGGGTCTCTCCGCGGATATATTCGCCGTCAAACCAGACCGGCACATTTTTCCCGAACACGTCTCCGGTATGGATCAGTTCTTTTTCTGCTGTATACCCTGATGCCGTAAACCCGGGGATCTGTCCGGCAAAAGCATCCGGCTGTTCCCCGCGGCTGAAGGATTCCAGGGTCCCGTCGGGAGGCGTGCTGAAACGCGCCAGATGAAGCGGATGTTCCCAGAACCAGTCCAGTAAAACGATCATATCTTCATAGCTGTCATGAAACGAACCGGTGATCCGGTACCAGCCCTCATCTGTCTGCCAGGTCAGCATCTTTTCCATATGTTCCTGCCCCGCCGCATAGATCGTAATACCGTCCCGGATCGTCGCGGTAATGTATTCCGGAAGGATGTCTCCGTTACTGTCCATTTGAGAAGAGATCGTATCCGTGACCTCATGGAGCTCCTTTGGCGCCGCGGTCATGATCAGATCACTGTATTCGTCAATGCCGTGTTCTCCTCTGCGCATCCACCAGAAGGAGACCTTGTATAAGCTGCCGTCACCGTTGTATTCCGCGGAAAAAGACTGATCCGGATGGTTCCGCATTTCCGGCAGAATGCCCTGGGCTTCCAGCACGCTCCGGTCATCGCTCATAAGGACCTGAACGGCATACGGAGGCATGACAATAGATGCTTCACCGGAATCAGGCGCTTTGCCTTTTCCACTGTTTTTGAAATAATCCTTCGCTCTCATGGAAGCCGTCCACTGCTGTCCTCCCGCGTTTTGAGCACGGTTTCTTAAAAGCATTCCCGTGCCAAATGCGATCAGACATACGCAGGCTGCAGCGATCCCCCATTTCAGCCATAAATACTTTGCTTCAGAAACACGGCCTTTTCTTCCGTTCTGAACCGCGTGATTCTGCATAAGGATCGCGGACAGCATTCGTTCCTCCTGGGAACCATCCGGGCGGATCTTATTCCATGACGCAATGATCTTATCATTCTTCATTGAACTCATCACCTAACCTTTCTTTCAGGACAGCGCGGGCTTCATGCAGGTAGTTCCGGACTGTGGACTGCGGTTTTTTCAGGATCCCGGCGATCTCCGTGCCGGTATATCCTTCATAATAATATAAATACACCACCGTTTTATACTTCGCGGGGAGATCCATCACCGCTCTGAAAACTTCATCCGTACCGGTCTCTTCCGGACCCTGAAGGTCATGGAAGTCCTCAATATTCTCCCGTCTGCGCCACCAGTGCTTCAGCATATTTTTGCATATATTCGACGCAGTCCTGATGAGCCACGCTTTTTCGTGTTCTTCACTGTGAAAAACGGGTCCGTTTTTGATCAGCTGGACGAAGGTATCCTGAACCGCGTCCTCTGTATCCGCAGTATTCTTCATGTAAGCGAAGCAGACACGATAGATCATTTTACCGTGCCGCGCGTAGATTTCCGTAATCTCTTTGTCCGTACGCATCAAAGAGTCTGCCATCAGATCCTGCCCCCTTTCACTATAAATACAATCGAGAATGCCGGAACGTCGGAAAAAATTTTTCGGAATTTTGAACCGCGGCAGCATCGATTCTGCACGGTTCGTATGCTATACTAAAGCCGGATATCCAAACGGCCGGAATTTTCAGACCGTATATACGTCTGCCTGAGAATCCTGACCACAGTAAACGAAAGGAGATGACTGCCATGATAAAACCCGAGATCCTGCGTACTGCCTGTCCGCCGGAAGTCTGCCGCCGGGTGCCGGAAACCGGAGATTCGCATATCCTGGGCGGATCCCGGCGTATGATCGAACCCATAGACCTGGATGCTTATGATTATATCGAAGAGGAATACATCATCCGGGGAACAGCCAACGTCTATCACTGGACGGACAACGAGCGCTATCCGCATATCATTTTCTCCGGCGCGCCATACTGCAGCCGGATCATCGTCCGTAAGCCAAAGGATCCGGAGAAGTTCAGCGGGATCATCCACTGCGAACTGATGAATCCGAACTCCGGCCTGGACCGCTCCAACGCGGGCTGGGCGCCCTGCCATGATTATCTCATGTCCCGCGGACACGGAAGCATCAGCTTCACCTTCTCCGAGGTTTCCATGAAAGGGCTCCGGGCATATGATCCTGAACGCTACGGAGAACTGGCATTTAAAAATCCCATCCCGAAAGAACAGCGGAAGCCGGCAGCGATCGGGCTGGACGGCAATCCCCTGGATGAAGAAACGGAAAACGGCCTTCAATTTGATTTTTACAGCCAGACCGCGGCGCTGATCAAAGCCGGGCGGGAAGATTCTCCCTTCTTCGGTTACGCTGTGAAAAAGATCATGCTTCAGGGCACTACCGGCGGAGATCTGTCCGCCTATGTGGCTGCCGTACACCCCGTCACGAAGCTGCCGGACGGCACGCCCTGCTATGACGGCTTCCTGATCTTCATGACCGGCGCCCCGGGTTTTCTGAATATCACCCGCGGAATGCTGGATCCCTTCGATTTCAGGGATCTGTATTACAGCGAGGTGCCCTTTATCCACGTCAACACCGTGGCGGACCTTCTGGGAGACACCATGCATCCCTCATGGTCCACCCTGTGGCACCGGTATCAGCCCAATGAAGAAGGCCGCTATCTCCGGCTGATCGAGATCGCCGGCGCGGGAATCGGAAGGAAATATACCGATAAATACGGCAATTGCTTAGAAGACGTGGAGAAGGTGGAAAAAGCCGGCGCTCTGAACCGACCTCATCTGCCGGGCGGAGGGCCGCTGATCGACGGCACGGGAAGAAAAGACCCGCCGAAACCGGCCATCAAATTCCCGGCGCCGGATGCGGAGATCCCGGATTTCCCCGCGCATCTGATCCTCTGCGCTATGATCGAAAATCTGGTCAAATGGATGCTGACCGGAGAAGCTCCGGAAAAAGTGGACTGGATCGAAATGGAAGGGGAATACCCGGACATGAAATTCGCAAGAGACTCCTACGGCGTCTTCAAAGGCGGCCTGCGGTCGCCCTATGTGGACTGCCCGCTGTACGCCACGGATTCCTGGGGTGTGATCACCCGCAGACTGTCAGAAAAAGAACTGAAGGAGCTGTATACGAGCCGCGCGGATTATATCGCGAAGGTCACAGCTTCCGTAGAGCGGATGATCGCCCGCGGGCACCTGCTTCCGGAGCACGCGCATTTCCTGATCGATGAGGCAAAGGAAGCCGTGCTCCCGTTTGACGACTGACCGGCCCGCGGTACGCGCCGGAAAGCCTTACAGTTCTTTATACTTCAGCAGTTCTTCAATGTACGCTTCCCCGTACTTTGTCAGTGAGCTGCCGATCCTTGTAATATATCCGATGATCAGCGGGTCTTCCTCCTTCATCTTGATGCCCACCAGGCCCTTCAGGATGGCGTCGTCACCGGAGAGCATGCCGGAACCTACGGCGTAGCCGCCCAGTTCTGCAATGATCTCCATGGAGGTGGCCCGGTCATCGGACTTGATCATCTTGTCAAAGTCATAATCCGCCATGGCCTCTTCTGTCAGATAGAAGTTGCCCTCACCGCTTTGGTCAAAGGATACGCAGGGGTATCCTTTCATTTCTTCAATGGATATCTCCTCCCTGTGCTCCAGCGGATGGCCTTTCCACACATAGATGTAGGTTTCCCGCTGCATCAGCGGAACGAATTCCAGCTGATAGTCCCGGAACAGTTTCCGGAGCAGGGCTTCGCTGGATCCGGAGAAGGAAATGACGCCAACCTCGCTTTTCATGCTGCCCACGTCTTCCAGCACTTCGCGGGTCTTGGTCTCATGGATCGAAAAGACGTATTCCTTCGGATCCATTCGTTTGATCAGATCGGTAAAGGCTTTGATGGGGAAATTATAGTGCTGGGTGGAAACGGAAAAGCGCTCCTTGCGGCTGTCCCTGGAAAGATACCGGTCTTCCAGGATCTCGTACTGGGAAACGGCTTTTTTCGCGTAGGTAATAAACTCCCTGCCGGCATCCGTCAGGGTAATGCCCTTATTGGTCCTGTCAAAGATCACGATCCCCAGTTCATTTTCCAGATCCCGGATACTGGCGGAAAGCGCCGGCTGGGATACATATAATCTGGTGGACGCTTCCCGCATGGAAGACGCTGCCGCAACTTCAAGTACATATTTGATCTGAGTAATATTCATATGGATCCTGCCTGGTCTTTGAAAACTTCCGAAATGATCCCGCCGCCCATGACGCAGCCCTCCGCGTCATAAAATACAGCGGATTGTCCCGGGGTCGCGGCTCTTACGGGAGCGTCGAAAAAGACCCGCACCTTTCCGCCCTCCATCCGTCCGATCCGCGCGGACTGTCCTGAATGCCGGTAACGGATCTTAACGGTACAGGGCAGCGATTCCCCGGGCGCGATGCCGGGAATACTCATGTAATGAACGTCGCTTACGAGGATCTCCCGGCTGTACAGCGCGTCTTCCTCCGCGAGCACCACCTCGTTCCGGTCCGTCCGGATCTCCCTGACGTAGACCGGATGGCCCATGGCAATGCCCAGGCCTTTCCTCTGGCCGATCGTATAGTGAATGATGCCCCGGTGCCTGCCAAGGATATTCCCGTCTTCATCGACGAAATTCCCTTCCCCGGCATTTCGCCCTTTTACCACTTTCTCAATAAAATCCGCGTAGCTTCCGTCCGGCACAAAGCAGATCTCCTGGGAATCCGGTTTGGAGGCCACAGGGATCCCGGCGCTCCGCGCGATCTCTCTGACTTCATCCTTGGAGAATTCCCCCAGAGGCATCAGCGTAGCTGCCAGCTGCTCCTGCGTCAGCTGATACAGCATATAGGTCTGATCCTTCTCCGCGTGCAGCGCCTTTTTCACGGTATACCGGCCGTTATCCAGCTGTAGGACGGAAGCGTAATGTCCCGTTGCCACATATTTTGCGCCTGTGACTCTGGCATAGTACAGCAGCTTGTCCCACTTGATGGTCCTGTTGCAGCCCACACAGGGGTTCGGCGTATGCCCGCGCAGATATTCGCTGACAAACGGCTCCACCACCTGTTCCCGGAAATCCTGAAGGCAGTTGATGGGATAAAAGGGAATGCCGATCCTGAAGGCCGAGGCTCTCGCGTCATCGATCTCGCAGCACCTGCCCTCCGTTCCGTCTTCCTCTTCCCAGGTCCGGAGCGTCACGCCGATCACCTCGTATCCGGCGTTTTTCAAAAGAAGCGCGCAAACTGCGCTGTCCACCCCTCCTGACATTCCGACAATGACCTTCTCCATACCTGACTCCCTCTTCTATACCTCATGTTCTTTTGATCCGTAAACTGCACGCATCCGGGAAGCCCATCCTGCTGCGATCTATAAAATGATCTGCGCCCGGCTTCCGTTGCTTCCTTCCTTTGTGATCACGATCTGCTTGTCGATCCGGTTCTTCAGTTCCGCCACATGGGAAATGATGCCCACCAGGCGGTTTCCGTCCGCGAGACCTGCCAGAGCCTTCATGGCCTGATCCAGTGAATCCGCATCCAGCGAACCGAAGCCTTCATCCACGAACATGGTATCCAGCCGCACGCCGCCGGCGGAAGACTGGATCTCGTCCGAAAGTCCCAGCGCCAGAGACAGGGAAGCCTTAAAGGCTTCTCCTCCTGAAAGCGATTGCACGCTGCGTTCGGTTCCGTTATAGTGATCGATGACATCCAGGTCCAGGCCGCTCTGGCTTCTCATATTGGCCGCTTCTTTCCTCCGCTTCAGATCATACTGCCCGTTGGTCATGATCATCAGGCGGGTATTGGCTTTTTGGATGATGCGGTCGAAATAAGTCATCTGGATATAAGTTTCCAGCATGATCTTCTCTTTGCTCGTGAGGCTGCCGTTGGCTGTATCGGACAAGGCCGCTACCCATTTGAGCTGATGTTCCAGAAGCGCGAGGTCTTCTGCCTTAAGTGAAATATTCCGCTGAATATTCTGATTCGCGGCCAGCCTCGCCCGGATGGTCTTCGACTGTTCTTCCACGGATCTTCTGGCTAAGATCAGTTCTTTTCTCTTCTCCTGCTCCGCGGCCGGATCCAGCTCCGGCTGGTCTTTCAGCTGCTCCTCCAGTTCCCGGATGGCGGTCTTCAGTCCGCTGATCTTCTTATCCGACGCGTTAAACGCGTCCTCCGCGTTTTTCAGATCTGTCCGAAGCTTCAGGACCTTGCGGTCCAGTTCCCGGATCCTCTGCTCCGCCTGCATCTTTCCTTCAAATTTGAGGGACGCTTTTTCATCCGCCAGCTGTTTCTGCCCTGTCCGGATCTCCGCGTCCATGCCCGCGATGGTTCCCGTCAGCGTTTCCAATACGGCTTTCTGTTCAGTTAACGAGGTCTCCATCCGGGGGATCTCCGTCTCCAGCTGTGTCCTTCTCCGGATCCGGCGTTCTTCCATCCGAGCCGCCTCCGTCAGATCAGCGATCTCCTGACCGGTTTCCTCCAGCAGGTTTCGAAGGACCGGCACCGCATGATCGAATGAGAGTTCTGAAGAAAGTCCGCCCGGTTTCTGCTGTATGTCCGCGGAAAGCGCTCCCAGTTCCTTTCGGATGTTCTGTTCCTGTGTTTCCAGTGCGGACCTCGCGGACGCGCACTGTACGCTTTTCTGCTGCATGTCCGCCCGCGCCGCTTCCATATCCTTTCGTGCCTGCTTCAGCTGCGCTTCGGAAGGCGCGTGCTCAGATTTTCCGGCAGGGCAGGGGTGTTCCAGAGAACCGCAGACCGGGCAGGGTCTTCCCGGTTTCAGCCGTTCTGCGATGATCCCGGCCTGTTCGTCCAGAAAAGCCTGATTCATGGCTTCATATTCTTCTAACGCCCGGCGGCTTTTTCCGGAAGTTTCCAGGTACGCGTCCTGAAGCGCCCGAAGTTCCTTTTCTCTCACCGCGTACCGTCTCAGATCCGAAAGGATCTCCTCAGAACGCTTCTTCCGGGTCTCCGCTCTCTCCAGCCGCGAAGAAAGCATCTGCTTTTTCTCTCCCGCGTCCGCCAGTGTCTTCAGTTCTTCTTTCTGCGCGATCAAAGTCCTGGTCCCGCCGTCATATTCTTCCGTCTTTTCCGCCTGTTCCCGTTTTATCTTCGCCAGCTGCTCTTCTTTCGTCCGGACGTCCCGCCGATGCTGCTCGAGCGCGTCATACCGCGGCAGCTCCGCTTCCAGCCGGGATCTCTCGTCCATGGTCTGTTCCAGCAGCGGAGCCTTTGCCCGCTGTATTTCCAGATCATTTTTCAGCATTTCCAGCCGCGCGGATTCTTCTGTAAGATCGAGTTGATTCTCCTGGATCGAAGTCTTCGTTTTCTCCAGTGTCTCGATCTGTCCCAGGCGGCCGTTGACCGCTTCCAGATCCCGGTCGATCCCGTCCTTCTTTTTCTCAAGCGCCGCTTCAGCTTCCGTGTCCTTGCCGATCAGCCCGCTAAGCAGGACCATGGTCTCAGCCACAGGATACGCGCCGGTTTTTGCCTGTCTCAGTTCGATACTCAGCACATCGTCCTCATCCGCTTCGATTCCGTTGATGTACTGTGCCAGGCTGGCTCTGGCTTCCCTGCACCGGCCGTTCAGATCATTGGCGTCCCGCTTCAGCCTGTCCTGCAGCCGCTGAAACAGTTCGGTCTTAAAGATCTGGCGGAAGATCGCTTTTCTTTCCTCCGTTGGCGCAAACAGGAGTTTTCGAAAATCCCCCTGCGCGATCATCGAGATCTGCATAAACTGTTTCCAGTCGATCCCCATGATCTCCAGCACTGCTGCGTCTACTTCGTCCCGTTTGGTCAGCACACGGCCATCAGGAAACTTCAGTTCCGCGGCTGCCTTCTGGCTCGTGACTCCTTCTCCACGGGTCTTCGGCCTTTCATATTCAGGATTCCGCTTGATGCAGTACACCTTTCCTCCATAGGAAAAGGTGAGTTCCACCTCGGTAGGCGTTCCCGGATCCGCGTACTTTGACCGGAACATGGAGGATTTCCGGTTATCACCGCTGGCTTCGCCATAGAGGGCAAAGGTAATGGCATCGAAGATCGTCGTCTTCCCGGCTCCCGTATCTCCGGTGATCAGATACAGTCCGTTTGCCCCCAGTTCATCCAGATTCAGTTCGGTCCTTCCGGCATAGGGACCGAAAGCAGATAATACAAGCTTTAATGGTCTCATTATGCCTCCTCCCAGATCTGTTCGATCAGTTCTTTGATATATCCGGACTGCTCCTCGCTCATGGGCTGGTTATTCTGGAGCTCATAAAAATCCGCGAACAATTCGTACGGAGTCTTTGTCTCTACTTCCGCCTCGCCCTGGATCTGCGCGTTTGAACGGGTGCGTGTATTATCATAATCCAGTTTCATCAGGTGATGATACACAGTGCGAAGCTTTCCGATGGCATCCGGAATATCCTCTTCATCCGTCAGTGTGATATGGGTATAATCCTCCTGCCAGGTGGTGTTTATATAATAGGATCTCAGGGTCAGTTCCTCATAGGTTCCCCGCAGCTCCTTCATATCATACCGCGGCACCAGAGGCACCGTGCGGTATGTGACATCGCCCTTCTCCTTAAGTTCCGCCACGGTCACTGACTTCTGGTCCTTTGCCTCTGAAAAGGAATACTTCAGCGGGGTCCCGCAGTAGCGGATCCGGGGTGAGCCGCAGTTTTGAGGCGAATGAATATGGCCCAGTGCCACATAATCAAAATCCGCGAAAACATCGGCGTCCACATTGTCGGCGCCGCCCACGGAGACCTCTTCTGATTCCGAACGCAGGGCGCCGGTCACAAACTGATGCGTGATCAGTACATTCCGCTTTCCGGTGTCAATGTTCATGTCACTGACTGCCGTCCGCAGCGCGTCCGTATAAGACTGGATCTCGTCCTCCTCGTGGAATCTGCGCACATGCGCAGGTTTGATGAAGGGAAGCATATAGATATTGACCTCGCCGTACGCGTCATACAGGCGGACAGGTTCGATCTTCCCGTGATACACCGGCGACATATAGATGCCGCCCGCGTTCATGATCCGGGAGCCGAAAGCGATGCGCTCCGGCGAATCATGGTTCCCGCTGATGACAAACACCGGGATCTTTCTTTCGGCAAGCCGCACCAGGAAATCATCGAACAGGCTGACAGCTTCCGCCGAGGGTACGGACTTATCGTAAACATCCCCCGCGATCATTACGCCGTCCGGCTGTTCATCATCAATGATATTCAGGATCTTCAGCAATATATACTCCTGATCCTCCAGCATGGAATACTCATTGACGCGCTTCCCAAGATGAAGGTCAGATAAATGGATCAGCTTCATAAGGCTCCTTTATGACCATAACGCTGTCCGCTGCCCCGGTTGATGCCGGACCCGGCGGGCAGGACCTGTCTTTCAATTACGCCAGCCCCGGCGGGCAGGGCCTGCCCTGGGCGCGGCGGTACGCGTAATACAATTCTTCCGTGGCGAGAGCCATCTTCGTGACGGCAAACGCGCAGTCATGGGGATAAATGTACCAGGTGTCCTCCAGGGTATTCAGATCCACACAATCCCCGAACTTTCCCAGATATTCATACTCAATATGGCAGGAATACAGGCTGGGGACGGTTTTGATCATCTCAAAGGGCTCACCCGCCGGAGTCTTTCCCCGGACGGTAAATCCGTTCATGTCATGGACCATGGTCCCTTCCCCAAGGGAGATAAACTTTTTCGCGTTTGGCAATGTGTTCACGTGGACCGGAAGAACGCCCGTGGAATAGGTCCCGGCTTCCACCTCCCTGCGGACGTTGGCTCGTTCCCATTCGTACCAGTCAGGGATGTGCGTAAACTCCGTCTCCCCACGGTCCGCGGAAAGCTCGCCCAGTTCAGACATGGTCCAGCTCTTGCCGCAGGCTTCGCAGTACAGCTTCGTTCCCTTCGCGCTCATTTGATATTCGGCGCCGCAGGCCGGACACTGATACAGTACCTTCTGCAGCCCTTCCGCCCGTCTCCGGTACTTCGTCCTGATGCCCCGTTCTTTCTGCCAGGCGAAATCATCATACCGGAACGCGTCCACGATCCGCCGGTTGACCTCATCCACCGGCATTTCCATAAGCTTCTCCGGCGTAAACAGCAGACTCATCTCTGCTTCCGTCGGCCGGACGCCCCGGTCATGCAGGTTCCAGAAAGGAGAATTCACGTGATGCCCGTGGCAGATCAGTGTAACAACAGGCACCTTCAGCATCTTGCAAAGCTTCCCCAGGGAAGCCGGAAGTACCGCCGTAGTCCCGCAGAGAGAATACCTGGCTTCTGGATAAATGACAGCGATATCACCGTTTTCGATCACCTGGAAAAGATGCCGTACCATGGTGACGTCATTTGTGAACTTGCGTTTGCAGATGCAGCCCACATTCCTGAGAAGCTCCTCCCGGCCGATAAATCCATCGATGGCCACAATATAGTTCGCCCGGTGGGGGAACATGGCCATGGTCGCCACCTTAAAATCCATAAACGCGTTATGATTGCACAAAAGAACATATGGAGGCCTGATCTGCTCCATACCGGTCTTCCGGATCTTTGTTTTGTGCCGCGCCACCGCCGGTACACTGAGAAGCCACGTCAGCGGCCGCAGGTACCATTTCGTACGCACCGGCGGCCGTTTCATATCAAATCTGATAAAAGAATCCTTCAAATGATCCCCCCTGTCGTTACGCGTCAAGCACCTCCACCAATTCTATGGTAAAGTTCAGTTCTTTTCCTGCCATCTCATGGTTTGCGTCAAAGGTGATGGTCTCAGCGTCCTTCGCTGCGACCCTCACCGGGAAGGACTGGCCCATGGTATTCTGAAGATATACATGTTCTCCCACGGAGAGGTTTTCCGCTCCGGGAAGCTGCGCGATCTCAACTGGGAAGATGGCGGCAGGATCTGCTTCGCCATAGGCGTCTTCAGGCATCAGATGGATCTGAACCGTCTCTCCAACTTCCATGTTCGCGACCGCGGCGTCAAAGCCCCGGATCATCATCCCCGCGCCGCAGATGAATTCCAGCGGTTCGCCCCGGTCATAGGAGGAGTCGAACTGGGTTCCGTCATTAAAGGTCCCGCGGTAATGCGTCCGGCACTTCCTGCCCACATTCTTTCCGGTGATCTGGGGCATCTGGTGGCAGCCGGGACAGCCGGCGCAGCCTCCTTCACCGCAGCTTCCGCAGTCTTCTCCCTCATCGCTGTTTCCGCATCCTTCCGCTTCACCTGGGCACTCATGCTCCTCACAGGAATGGTCTTCACCGTGATGGTCATGATGGTCGCAGTTCGCGCCGGTATTGACCAGTTCACCACGTAAATAAGCTTCTACGGCCGCGTCCGCGTTTCCGGAAGCACCGGCGCACACTTCGATGCCGCGCTCCCTGAGCGCCGCCTCCGCGCCGCCGCCGAGGCCTCCGCAGATCAGAACGTTAACGGCCTTGTCCGCGAGCAGTGCTGCCAGCGCGCTGTGGCCGGCACCATTACCGCCCAGGATCTCGGAAGAGATGACCTTTCCGTCTTCCACTTCATATACTTTAAACTGCTCCGTGTGTCCGAAGTGCTGAAACACTTCTCCGTTTTCATATGTTACTGCGATTTTCACGTTTGTCTCCTTTTCTTCTCATCGTTCCAGGATCCCGCGGAGGAATGCCGCGGTCTGTTCCGCCACAGCCTCGATCCCTTCCGGCGTCAGATGCAGCCGGTCCGGTCCCACCATCTCTTCCTTATGAGGCGCGACCACGGAATACAGATCATTGACCTCCGCGTTTTCTTCCCGCGCCACCTTTCTCAGGATCTCATTATACAGCTGAACGTCCTTATGATCTTCATAAAACGACGGCGTCGTGGTGGCGATCACAAGGGGAAGCTCCGGTTTTCCGGTGACTTTACGGAGGTTCCTGCAGATCCTTCGGCAGGTCTCCTCATACAGCTCCGGCGGATAAAAATGGCGTCCTTCATGATAATCATCACCCATATCCCAGAGCCCGGCATTCCACTGCACCAGATCCGGAGACGGCAGCTGCGGCAGCCAGAAACGCAGAGAATTCAGGACGTACCCGCTCCAGCGTCCGTTTTCCTCCGGACCGCTGACTTCCGCGATGTCCGCCAGCCTCTCTCCCACCGGTTTCTGATACTGCATCCGGATGGAATCTCCAAGTAAGATCACCTGTTTCATTGAGCAGTTCCTCCCAATTCTTTTTCCAGTTCTGCCAGGTAGGCTTCCAGGAACGCATGCCGCTCTTTCGCAAGGGCTTTTCCGGTATCTGTATTCATGAGATCCCTAAGGCGCAGCAGTTTGTCATGGAAATGCTGCACGGAGTCACCCAATGCGCGCCCGTGTTCTCCGCCGTACGCAAATGTCCGCGCGATACCGATGGCCCCCATGGCGTCCAGGCGGTCCGCGTCCTGCACGATCTTTCCTTCCAGGCTTTCAGGGACGCGCCCCTGATTCCGGCTGAAGGATACGGAATTGATGGCAGCCAGGACTCTTTTCGCCTGTTCATCCGGGACATGGTTTGCCGTAAGAAACACCCTGGCATTCATGTTATGATCTGTATGGAACAGCTTGTGGTCATCCGCGTCATGCAGAAGTGCTGCCAGGATCACGGTCATTCGGTCACAGCCGGGTTCATGCTCTGAGATACGCAGGGCATTCTGGTATACACGGAGCGTATGCTCCGCGTCATGGCCGCCGGCATTGCCCGCGAACAGATCCCGGATATACGCGATCGCGTTTTCTGTCAGAGGATCATTTCTCATACCGGCACCATCCGCCTCGTTTTACAGCAGGCCGGTACCGGCGTTCCAGGCTTCGCCCACCTTTTCGCCCAATACATGATAGGCATTATTGAACGGATCAAACGCGATCGGCTGCACCTTGGCCACGTCC
>CADCQD010000146.1 GCA_902803485.1 uncultured Eubacteriales bacterium
AAGGAGACCCGGCCGTTGGCCGGATTGTTCCAGAAGAAACCGTAACCCAGGCTGGAGACGTAGAAGGGCACGCTGGACTGGGAATTCTTATGCTCCAGATCCAGAATGGTCCCCTTCTTATCAAGACCCGCGATCTGGTACTGCCCCATACCGAAGATCTTTTCCGTATCGTCTGCTTCAAAACGCATGAACAGCTCATAATCGCTGCTTCCGGGGATAGGCCGGAGTTCCCTTGCGGGCTGTCCGATGGGCACGCTGTAGCGGGATACCCGGTTCCGGTTCCGCCAGCATTCGGAAAGCAGCAGCTTCCCCTTCTGATTATAGAAACTGAGCCAGCCCTCTTCATTGAGCTTTGCAGTGATCTTGCCGTTGGTCAGGGTATAGACGGTTCCGGTCCTGTGATACCGCGCGTATTCTTCGCTTTTGTACCAGGGGTCCGTCATATCCACTTCCTCTGAGGATACCGCGGCGTCCGTTTCCGGAACAGGTTCCGTCAGCGCGAAGTCTCTTTCGTCCATTTCCGCCTCATTGGTCATCCGGACCCGGATCCCGTCGGGGCCCCAGGGCTCGATCCACATCTGGTTCATGACCTGCTGAAGTACGATCCTTTTGCCATCTACACGAACTTCCATTTCCCGCTCCTTTTCATTTACTGTTCTGTCAAATACCTGTTCCGGCCTGTATTACAGGAAGAATACCACGCAAAACGCGAGGATGGCAAGGATCAGGTAGATCCACCGGATCACGCGGCCAAAGCCATACGTAAAGCACTTCTTCGTCTTTCCGTTCACTTCCATGGTATAAAGTTCGACGTACGGTACCGGGCTCCTTCTGTACCAGCCCCGGATCACCGCGTTCCGGTCGATGTTTTCCTTTGACTTAAATATCGCGAAGATCTTATTGAGAATGAACAGCGGCTGATTATAATCCAGGAAAATAATGCCGGTATCATCCTGCAGCACATAATCTTCATTGAAAATGCAGCCCGGATCTCCCCGGCCGATGATCAGGCCCCGGAGCTCGCAGGGAATGCTGCGGATGCCTGAGACCTTCGGTTCGCCCAGAAGGCCGGCCACAGTGGCTTCATGATATTCTTTATTCGGATGCGTAAACCGGTATTTCAGCAGTGACAGCACCGCGGAAAGCACCAGGAACGCGGCCGGGATCCACATCCGCTCCGGCTGATCCTTAAAGGCATACACAGCTCCTGTGATCAGCGCGCCGAGGAAGGCGATTCCCGGAAGGATGCTGATGAAGATCTCCCGGAAGAAATCATCCAGATAAGACTCCGGCTTCTGAAGGTCAAAGCGCACAAAGGGCTCTTTGCCGAATTCCGGCGCCAGTTTGTCGATCGCCTGAAGACGCTTTGAGATCAGCGGATGCGTGGAATTCAGTTCGTACCACTTGGCCCAGGTATTCCACAGTTCCCATTTCATGGCATTCTTAATATGCCCCTTATCCAGCTCCCCATTCACAAAGCAGCTGACCACCAGCGATTTGGAGGCTTTGGTATCGAAAATACCGAGGGTGTTGGTGGAAGTTGCGGTCAGCGCCTGCTTCCTGCCCTTCTTATTCTTCAGCTCCGCAGTCTCCGCATGGGTGCTGAGGCCGAAACCGATCTGGATCAGCGCGCGGGACAAAGCTTCCGGGTTCCTGGTGGATTCCACGGAAAACCGGTCCGCGAGGTATTCACGGGTACGGGAGAACCAGAGTACGATGTACTGCGCCACGATATAAAGCACATACGCGATCGCGGCGATCGCGGCCTGCACCAGTGCCGCCTTGCTGTCATCTTTATCCGAGGACTTTACAGCAGCGCTTCCGATACCGTCGATCAGCGCCCGGTAGATCGCGTACAGTACCATCGGCACCAGCTCCGCGACGGTCATCAGCAGCATGTCATAGTGCACCGCGTGACCCAGTTCATGCGCCACTACAGCTTTCACTTCATCTTCTGTCAGAAGTTCAAAGATACCGCGGGTCAGGACGATGCGGGCATTATTCTTGGTATGTCCGTAAGTGAACGCATTGGGCGCGCCGTCATCGATCAGTCCCAGCCTGGGGAATTTCATATTCTGCTCGCGGCAGACCTGATCGATAAAATCTCTGAGATACGGCGGGAATACCACGTCAAACCGGGTCTTGTAGAACCAGCGCTGCGTCAGATCCGTCAAAAACGGCG
>CADCQD010000147.1 GCA_902803485.1 uncultured Eubacteriales bacterium
GTTGACGTTTTCTTTTCCGAGATTCGGCGCGACCGACGGATTTCTCATATCGCAGTCCACCAGAACGACGTTATTGCCCTTTTCCGCAAGGGCGATCGCCAGATTGATGGAAACCGTGGTCTTTCCTTCGCCCGGAATCGCGCTGGAGACCATGATCACATGAGCGTTATGCTCCTCCACCTGCTTCTCCACTTTCAGTCTGAGCAGGCGCACAGACTCTGAAAACGCGTATCCTTCGGAAAAGTCCGGTGCTTTCGGGCATGTGCCGTCCTTCGGCCGCTCATCCACACGTACCTGTGGGAGAACTCCCAATACCGGAATATTGATCACCGCGGTCAGCTCATCCTCATTATGGACCGTGGACCTTGTAATGGTCATGATCAGGCAGTACAGGATCCACAGCACAGCGCCTGCCAGAAGCCCGCGCTTCAGGATCCGCCGGTAGCTGATGCTGTTATTCGGCCTTGCGGGAAGCCCGCTTTCTGAAAGCAGATTCATGATGGTCGGACCCACCACGAATTCCGCCACTTCCGGATAATACTCGATGGCCGCGTTCAGTACGTCATATGCCAGCTTCGGGTCAGAAGACGTCACACGGATCGTAAAAATATTGGTGTTATTCAGAACGGTCGCCGTAATGGACGGTATCGTTTCAATGCCCAGTTTTTCACTGATCAGGTCGCTCATCGCTCCGCTGGTCATGATATAGGGAAAAGTCTTTGCCATCTGTTCCGCGGTTGCCGCGTTATAGCTCTGGACCGTGGACTGCAGAGGGTTCGCGACGTACACAGTAAAGGTGGCCGACGCTGTATACTGTGCTTTATATCTCAGGTATTCCCAGGCGCCGATGGCTCCTGCACCGATGATAAAGCAGACGAACAGTACCAGGATCCTGCGGCGGGCGATCGCTAAAAAATCGTGAAACAGGATACTCAGGTCTATGCCTTCCGCCATGCTTTCATTGTTTTCATTATTCATACATTCGTTTCCTGTTCCGTTGTATTCCCGTTCCCGGATGGTTCGCTCTGAGCATAGTGGCCGTAATACTTATCATATCTGCCATAGCCGTATTTTCCGTATTTACCGTAGTGTCCGTATTTTCCGTATCTTCCGTAACTGCCGTAGCCGCCGTAGCCATACGCGCCCTGATCAGAGAGTCCGGACCTGCGCACAGCATTCAGAATAATGCCAAGGAAACGGATCCTTCCCGTATTGATCGAATCGATGCCTTTCCGGATCCAGCTGGCGGCTGCCGTATTCTGACGGACCACAAGGATCGAAGCATCACAGTATTCCGCTATGGAATTACTGTCTGCCGATACACTGAGCGGAGAAGTGTCCACAATGATCACGTCAAACATATCCCTGACAGAATCGAACAGCTGCTGCATCGTACCGGACGCGATCATTCTGTCTGATCCGCGTACGCTCCGTCCCTGCAGGAGGAGATACAGCTGTTTCTGCTGCGGATACTGGATCATGGCTTCCTTCAGTGAAGACTTGCCTTTGATCACGTCAGAAAGAGAATGCGGGACTTCCGGGATCTCCAGGATCTTCCTGCAGGCAGGTTTTTTCATATCCGCGTCGATCAGAAGGACACGCTGCTGTTTCTGCGCCATCGTAATGGCGAGATTCACTGCGACCGTGGATTTACCTTCATTTTCCAGCACGCTGGTGATCAGGATCACTTTTGCGTCATCAGACATATGCTGCTCTGTGCGGTGGCGCACCTTCCGCATTTCCTCAATGAAAGTGAATGAAGTTCCCGGCTTTGTAACGAGAAGCCCGGTCTTTTTATTATTCAGGACATCCCTCAGCGTTCGTTTTTTCCTTTCATAAGACAAGGTTCCCAGCACCGTGCAGTTCAGTTTCTTTTCCGCTTCTCTGCGGGAACGCACCCGGTCGCTGGCGTAAGACATCACCGCGAGAATACCGCAGATGCCTAAGAAGGCGTAGAGCGCGATCTTTCTGGTCTGCCCGAAAACATTCTTTGGATTGGACGGCTTAGTAGGTACTTCCGGCTTCTGCAGGACCTCAAAAGCAATATCACCCATCACTCTCTCTGTCACGACAGAATGATTTTCCAGGATCGCTTCCGTCACCAGAAACGCTGTTCTCGGGTCGGAGGCTGTCACGTGCATGGTCAGAAGATTCGTCTCGGGGATCACGCTGGATGTGATCCTTCCGCTGAAAGATCTCATGCCCAGAGATCCCAGGATCTTCTCCCGGAGGATCGAGCTGTTGATCAGTTCGGAAAAGACTGACGCCAGGCTGGATGCCGCGCTCATATTCTGATACACCGTAGTGGAATTTCCCTGGCTGCTGATCACAAACGTCGTATCCGTTGTATACTGCGGTTTATAGGATCTGTCATAATAAATATAAGCAGACGCCGCCGCAAGGACCACGACAAAGAGGATAATATACCAGCGTTTCAGAACATCAGAAATAACGACGATGGGGTCCACCGTCATCGTATTTCTCTGTTCATTATCATCGATCTGAGTCTGTGCCATATCATTCCTCCACCACGGCCAGAAGCCTGCTGCATCCGGTATAGTCTCCCCGGACCGCGGTATAAGTTACAGCATAAACACCCGGTTCCCCGGTATTTACTGCCTGGTCAATTTCCAGCTGAAGTTCTTCATCCGTCATGTCATAGATCCTGGCACCGCCCCGGAACGCCTTGAAATAGCCTTCGGGATCAAAACGAGCTCCCTTTTTCAGACGTACCATATACTGCGTCAGCTCCACAGAACCGTTATAGCTGTCCGCGGAATATACGAGTACCGGCGCGTCCAGATATACCGTATCCCCCAGGCTGTTGGTCACGCGGAAACGCACTTTGAATTCTCCCGGCTGGCTTGCTGCGTGTTCTGCCTCCAGGATAGTCACCTTCACACGGTCGGAAATATCTCCGTCGATCACGTCCTCCGCAGTTACGCAGTCCAGGAGGTTATACACAGTCTCTTCTTTGAAAAGAAGAGGCGCTGTGACGCTGATCTTCGGTGACCGGTAATCCGTATACCGGATACTGCGTTCTGCCTTCGTCACATTTCCATTCCGGTCAAAAGCAGCCAGAACAGCTTTCGCGCTGCCGTCGTTCTTGAGCGCTTTTATCTTTTCGAGTACGATGGACCCGGTCACGTCCCCGTTCCGGTTGTCATACGCGGTCACATCTTCCAGGATCTTCGCCCGTCCGTCGGAAATACTCAGCTCCAGAACATCAGAAGGAACGTATATCACAGGCTCCCGCCAGTCTTCCGTCACCACATAATATAAAAAATACAACGAAATTCCTGCCACGCATAAGATCGTAAGCAGGAGATAGATGATCTTTCTTCTCTTCATTACCGTTTACTCATCACAGGTCACGAACCTGATGGTACTTTCTCCTCCCACATAATGTGAAGGCGCAAGCACGATCTCCTCCTCCGGTTTCAGCTCAGGTACAGCAGCCATGTAGGTAATGCCGCCGAAAAGCGCCCCGCTGACACCGTATTTATAATAGATCTTTCCGTCCTGAAGCAGCTGTCCGGATAGATTCTTCACCTTCAGTCCGCCCTCTGTCTCAGAAATATCGATCCGGTCTTCCAAAAGAGACGGCGTACCGGAAAAATCCGCTTTCCGGATGATCTCCGCGGAATCGACTTCCATACCCGAAGTATACTCCGCGCGGTTTTCCTCCAGGACCCGGACGGTTTCTCCGGGGAAAAGGGAAGTAAATTCAAACCGGTATTTTTTGTTGATCACAAATTCCATCAGCTGCGAACATCCGGAGCCGCGGTTTTCAAAGGTCAGCATCAGGACATTTTCCACTTCATCATCCGTGCCGTCCTCCACGTACGCTCCGCTGTATCCGCCGATCCCGATAATGGCAATATCTCCGGCAAGCAGCATCTCCATGGAATGTTCTTCCGTGATCCGGCCGATCCCGCCGGCGATCAGCATATCA